>NZ_JBEOXU010000006.1:0-104106 GCF_040296725.1 Streptomyces sp. NPDC002044 | reverse complement strand
ATCGTTGACGAGGCCAACTGGCTGTTGGAGATGGGCGCCCCGTTCCGGGCCGGCCGGGAGACCGGCCGGCCGGGCCTACGGGGACCGGCCGCGTCCTAGCCCTTCGCGTCCAGACCCGAGGCGACCAGGCCGTTCGCCCACAGCTGGTTCACGCGGGCGCGCTCGGTGGCGTTCGGGGTGGCGTTCTGACACGACGTGCCCGGGCCGCCGCCCGACATCAGTTCGCTGCACGGGCCCGAGTAGCGGTCCGGCAGGCCGAGCACGTGCCCGGTCTCGTGCGAGGTCACGCGGGTGGAGTTGTACTGCTGGTTCTGCCGGTAGTCCAGGAAGATGTAGCCCCGGCCGTGGCCGTCCGTGCTCGCGTACGAGCCGCGGGAGTCGTTGCCCTCGCGGTAGGAGAAGTTTCCGCCGGAGGACACCTCCTGGAGCTTCACGTTCGTCACCGAGCTGTTCCAGATCCGGGTGGAACTGGCTATCTGCGTACGGAAGCTGGGCGCGCTGCGGGTGTTGTAGGTGACGGTCACGGCGAGGGCGCCCGGGTTCGCGGCGCGCTGTTCGGTGACCGAGCGCTGCACGGCCTCGAAGAACGCCTTGGTGGCGGCCTGGTTCTCCTGGGAACGCTCGTACGCGGCGAAGGTGGCGGAACTGCCGACGGGGGCGGGTGCGGCGGCCGCGGGGACGACGCCGCCGAGGGCGACGGCGAGGCCGAGGCCGATGCCGGCGGACAGCATGGCCTTACGGGAGTGGCGCATGTGGGGGAGCTCCTACTCGTCCGGTGGTGCGGTGGGGGGTGGGTCGTTCGGTACCGGAGTCTGGAGGAGCGGAAGGGGCCGGGGGATGATGTCACTCCCCGATAGCCCGGCCCTATCGGGGAGTTTTCGGTTGCCCAACAGGAGTGAGAATGGCGGGATTCGGGGGGCTATCGGCGGCTGGTGCGGTCCACCCGGCCCGGCCTACTCTCGGGGCATGGAGCTTGAGGTCAGGCACCTGCGCGCCCTGTGCGCCATCGCCGACGCCGGAAGCCTGCACAAGGCGGCCCGGCAGCTCGGCGTGAGCCAGCCCTCCCTGACGACCCAGCTGCGCCGGATCGAACGCGCCCTGGACGGCGAGCTGTTCCTGCGCGAGCGGACCGGATGCCGGCCCACGCCGTTCGGGCGCACCGTCCTGGGCCGGGCGCGTCCGCTGCTGGCCGAGATGGCCGCCCTGGTCGCGGAGGCGCACGCACTGGCACACGGGCCGAGGCTGCGGATCGGCTCCACGGCCAGCCGGGCGCTGCCGGGGTGGCTGCGGAGGCTGCACCGCAGGCTCCCGGACACGGAGACCTCGCTGGTGGTGGACGTCTCGGCCAACGCCCTGCTGCGGATGGTGGGTTCGGGGCAGCTCGACGTGGCGTTCGTGCACGAGGTCGAGGGCAGCCCGCTGCGGGTGCCGCCCGGGCTGGAGGTGCACGTGCTGATGGAGCGGGAGCCGCAGTTCGTGTCGATGTCCCGCGACCACCCGGCCGCGCGGCAGTCGGTGGTGTCCTTACGGGACCTGGCCGCCGACCGCTGGACGGTCGATCCCTCGGTCGACGGGGAGTGGGACGGACTGCGCCGCGTCTTCGCCGGGGCGGGGCTCGATCCGCCGGTGCTGCACGCCGACTACCACACGGCCACCTCGCTGATCGTGTCCGGCGAGGCGGTGGCCCCGTGCCAGCCGACCTCCGGGCCGCGCGACGACATGGCGATCCGGCCGCTGTGCGGGGACCCCCTCGCCGTACGGCTGCTGCTGGCCACCCCGCCGGGGGCGCACGCGGAGGTGTACGCGGACCTCCGGGCCGCCTACCGCGAGGCGGCCATGAACACGCCGCCGTACCGGGCGTGGCTGCGGCACCACGCCAGCCCGCTGCTGGAGGTGGCGTAACGATTCACCGCGGGGGACCGGGGCTCGGCGCCGGGCGCGTACCGGACGGCCTCCCGGCGCCGGTCGGGCGGTTCCCCCGGGGGTGAGCCCCGCCACCGGCCTGCCGCAGGCGGCCGGCGAGCACCTCCGCCGCGCTGTCCTCGCCGTCCGCCGGCCACGGCTTTCCCCGGGTACGAAGGCGGTCCGACCGCCCCGCCCGCCCGAGCGGGCGGCAGGCGTACGCGCGGCAGGCGCGCGGCGCTGCGGGCGGCGCTGCGGGCGGCGAGGACCCGGCGCGGGAGAGCGGGCGGCCGCCCGCGGTGCTCCGGGAGGGCCGGCAGGCCCACAGGACAAGGCAAACCACCCCCTGTCGACGATTCGGGCAACGCGCTTGACTTCCCCCGACCGCGATATATCGTGTTACGAAGAAGACGCGATATGTTGCGTGCGTCGAGACCTGTGTCCGTGAACGCACGAGGAGGATCAGCACCATGGCAGAGCAGGCGTCACCTTCGACGTGGCACATCGCCGAACCGCGGAAACTCACCTTCGAGCAGCCGGTCACCGAGCTCCGCGTCCGCCTCGTGGGCGGCACGGTCAACGTCGTCGCCGCCGAGGAGGGCCCCGCCCGCCTGGAGGCGTCCGCGATCGACGGCCCCCCGCTGTACGTGGTCCAGGAGGACGGCGTCCTCACCGTCTCCTACGAGGATCTGCCCTGGAACGGCTCCCAGGGCTTCAAGGCGTGGTTCGAGGCCAAGCCGTGGAAGGCGTGGTCCGGCTCCGCCTCCGAGGGCCGCAAGGCATGGGAGCGCAGCGCCGCCGTCACCCTCACCGTCCCCGCCGCCACGCGGGTCCACGTCGGCGTCGTCGGCGCCACCGCCTTCGTCTCCGGCATCTCCGGCGGCACCGACGTCAACGGGGTCTCCGGCGACGCCACCCTCGTCGGGCTCTCCGGCCGGGTCAAGACGCACACCGTCTCCGGCAGCGTCGAGGCCCAGTCCGTCACCGGCGACCTCGGCTTCCACTCGGTCTCCGGCGCCCTGACGGTGGTCGACGGCGCGGGCGTGTCCGTACGGGCCGACTCGGTCAGCGGGGACATGCTCATCGACCTGGACCTCGACCCGGCCGCCGCCCGCCCGGTGGACATCGCCCTGAACTCCGTGTCCGGCCAGGTCGCCATCCGCCTCCCGCACCCCGCCGACGCCCGCGTGGAGGCCAATACCGCCACCGGCGGCGTCTCCAACGCCTTCGAGGATCTGAGGGTCTCCGGCCAGCTGGGCGCCAAGCGGATCACCGGCACCCTCGGTTCCGGCACCGGCACCCTGCGGGCCACCACCCTCTCGGGCGGGATCGCGCTGCTGCGCCGCCCGCAGGCCGACGCCGACGCCCCCCTCGCCGACGCCCCCCTCACGCTCGACAAGAAGGTGCTCTGACATGCCGCCCGTCTTCGCCCACGGCCGCCTCCGCCTCTACCTGCTCAAGCTGCTGGACGAGGCCCCGCGCCACGGCTACGAGGTGATCCGGCTGCTGGAGGAGCGCTTCGAGGGCCTGTACGCGCCCTCCGCCGGCACCGTGTACCCGCGGCTGGCGAAGCTGGAGGCCGAGGGCCTGGTCACGCACGCCACCGAGGGCGGGCGCAAGGTCTACTCCATCACCGAGGCGGGCCGCGCGGAACTGGCCGACCGCAGTGGCGAGCTGGCCGACCTGGAGCTGGAGATCCGCGACTCGGTCACCGAACTGGCCGCCGAGATCCGCGACGACGTCCGCGGAGCCGCGGGCGACCTGCGGCGCGAGATGCGGGCCGCGGCCTCCGCGTCGGCGACCCAGGTCCAGGACGAGTCCTGGCAGGCGGCCAAGGAGGAACTGCGCAAGGCCCGGCAGGACTGGAAGGAGCAGGCCCGCCGGGCGAAGGACGAGAGCCGACGGGCCCGCGAGGAGGCCCAGCAGGCCCGCCGCCAGGCGAAGGAGGCCCAGGACCGGGCCCGCGAGGAGGTCCAGCGCATCGCCGGCCAGCTGCAGGACCAGCTCGCCAAGTCGGGCGGGGTGCTGGGCAGCCTGGCCGGAGCCTGGCTCGGCGGCACCGGCACCGGCACCGGCGGTTTCGGGACCGGGACCGGGCAGGGCGGCCCGTCCGGCCCGTCGGCCGGGTCCGCGGCCTCCGCCGCGGACCCGTCGCCCGGCTCCTCCGGCACCGACTGGGCCGGGGACCTGGAACCGACCGCCGATCCGGCGCGCGACCTGGACCGGCTGCTTGACCGCTTCCGTGACGAGGTCCGGGACGCGGCCCGCGACCACGGCGTGACCCCGGCCCGGCTGGCCGAGGCCCGCGCCCACCTGGCGGCGGCGGCCTCCCGGCTCACCGGGGCGCTCAGCACGCCGTAGGCGCCGGGCCCGCCTGCCGGGCCCGCCTGCCGGGCCCGCACGGCGGCGGCCCGCACGGCTAGGCCGCCAGGCCCGATTCGGCCGTGCCGTAGGTGACTCCGTGGTCCGCCAGGACCTCGGAGACCGTGCCCGGGCGGGAGAGCAGGGCCAGCAGCAGGTGCAGGGTGCCGATGTGCTTGTCGCGGCGGCCCAGGGCGATGCGCAGGGACTGTTCCAGCACCTTCTTCGCACCTTCGGTGAGACGGGCGGAGCCGCCCAGGACGCGCCGGCGGGGTGCCGGGGCGGCCAGGGCACCTTCGCCGTGCGCCTCCTCGGCCCGGGCCACGATCTCGGTGACGTCGATGCCGAGCCCGGCGAGGGCTTCCTCGTCGGCCCGCGACATGCCGCCCCGGCGGCGGGCCGACGCGAGGTCCGCCGCCACGGAGGCGCGGTCCACGCCCAGCGGGTCCAGGGCGCCGAGGGCCAGGAGCGAGAGGAGCAGGTGCTCCTCGGTCATCGTGGCGGCCCCGGTCCGCCGGGCCTCGTCCATCGCCCCCGTCACGGCGGAGCGGGCGTCCCGGGTGAAGCGTTCGAACATCAGAGCCTCCCGTGTTTCTTGTGCGCGGCCTGCCGGCTGACGCCGAGCTCGGCCGCGATCTCCTGCCAGGACCAGCCCTGCGCGCGGGCGCTGCGTACCTGTACGGCCTCCAGCTGCTCCAGCAGCCTGCGGAGGGCGGCCACGGCACGCAGGCCCACGCGGGGGTCACGGTCACCGGCCCGTTCGGCGAGATCAGTGGCTTCCGTCATGGATGTCAATTTAGGTTGACGCGGGAGGTGTTGTCAACCTCAATTGACGACGGTGCGGTCGGCTCGCCGACGGCCCGGCCGGCGGTCTGTCGGTGGTCCGCCGACGGACCGGGCACTCAGGGAGTGAGCACGACCTTCCCGAAGAGGTCGCCCGACTGGAGCTTCTCGAAGCCCTCCCGGGCCCGGTCCAGCGGAAGCACCTCGTCGATGACCGGCCGCAGGCCCGTCGTCGCGCAGAACGACAGCAGGTCCTCCAGCTCGTCCTTGGTGCCCATGGTCGAGCCGACCACCTTCAGCTCCAGGAAGAAGATCCGGGTCAGCTCGGCGTGCGCCGGGCGGTCGCCGCTCGTGGCGCCGGAGATGACCAGCGTGCCGCCCGGGCGCAGGGACCTCACCGAGTGCGACCAGGTGGCCGCGCCCACCGTCTCGATCACCGCGTCGACCCGCTGCGGCAGCCGGGCGCCCGGCTCGTACGCCTCCAGGGCGCCCAGCCGCACGGCCCGCTCGCGCTTGGCCTCGTCCCGGCTGGTGGCGAAGACGCGCAGGCCGGCGGCCTTGCCGAGGGCGATGGCGGCGGTCGCGACCCCGCCGCCGGCACCCTGCACGAGGACGGAGTCGCCGGGCCGGACCCCGGCATTGGTGAACAGCATCCGGTACGCCGTCAGCCAGGCGGTCGGCAGGCAGGCGGCCTCCTCGAACGACAGCCCGGCGGGTTTGCGCAGGACGTTCCAGGCGGGGACGCTCACCTGCTCGGCGAAGGTGCCCTGGTAGCGCTCGGTCAGGATCGAGCGCGGCTCGTCGGGGCCGACCCCGTGGCCGCTCTGGCCGATCACGGAGTGCAGGACGACCTCGTTGCCGTCCTCGTCCGTTCCGGCGGCGTCGCAGCCGAGGATCATCGGCAGTTTGTCCTCGCCGAGGCCGACTCCGCGCAGCGACCACAGGTCGTGGTGGTTGAGGGAGGCGGCCCGGACGGTGACGGTCACCCAGCCGGGTCGGGCCGCGGGGGCCGGGCGGTCGCCCAGCACGAGGCCGTTCAGCGGCTGGTCTCGGTCGATTCTGGCGGCGTAGGCAGCGAACATGCCGCGACGCTACCGCTCGGTAGGTACGGGTTCCACCCCCTCCGGCTCCCCGGAAGTGAGGTCTTCGCCGCACTGCCGGGCCTCTCGCCCGCGCCGCCCGGACACGGAGAGGCCCGGACGGATCGCTCCGGCCGGGCCTCTCCGCGTACCGCTGGGTGGGACGGTCAGGCCAGGCGGGCCACTCCGTCGGCCTTCGCCGCCGCGGCGACCGCGGCCGAGACGGCCTCGGCGACGCGCTCGTCGAACGGCGAGGGGATCACGTAGTCCGCCGCGAGCTCGTCGCCCACGACGCCGGCGATGGCGTCGGCGGCGGCGATCTTCATGCCCTCGGTGATCCGGGTGGCCCGGACCTTGAGGGCGCCCGCGAAGATGCCCGGGAAGGCCAGCACGTTGTTGATCTGGTTCGGGAAGTCCGAACGCCCGGTCGCCACGACGGCCGCGTACTTGTGCGCGACGTCGGGGTGCACCTCCGGGTTGGGGTTGGCCATGGCGAAGACGAAGCAGTCCTTCGCCATCGTCGCGACCGCGGACTCGGGAACCGTGCCGCCGGAGACGCCGATGAAGACGTCCGCGCCCGCCAGGGCGTTCTCCAGGGAGCCGGTCTGCCCGGTCTTGTTCGTCAGGCCCGCGATCTCCGCCTTGACGTCCGTCAGGTCGGAGCGGTCCGCGGACACGACGCCCTTGCGGTCGGTGACGCAGACGTCACCGATGCCCGCGTCCACGAGGATCTTGGCGATGGCGATGCCCGCCGCGCCCGCGCCCGAGATCACCGCACGCAGGTCGCCGAGGGTGCGACCCGTGAGTTTCGCGGCGTTGCGCAGCGCGGCCAGCGAGACGATGGCCGTGCCGTGCTGGTCGTCGTGGAAGATCGGGATGTCCAGGGCTTCCTGGAGCCTGCGCTCGATCTCGAAGCAGCGGGGGGCGGAGATGTCCTCCAGGTTCACCCCGCCGAAGGACGGGGCGAGACGGATGACCGTCTCGATGATCTCGTCCGTGTCCTTGGTGGCGAGCGCGATCGGAACCGCGTCCACACCACCGAACTGCTTGAAGAGAATGGCCTTGCCCTCCATGACGGGGAGGGAGGCTTCGGGGCCGATGTCACCGAGGCCGAGCACGGCCGTGCCGTCGGTGACGACGGCGACCACGTTCGACTTCCAGGTGTACTCGTTCACCAGGTCCGGCTGCTCGGCGATGGCGCTGCACACCTTCGCCACGCCGGGGGTGTACGCGAGGGACAGGTCGTCCTTGTCGTGGACGGGCACCGTGGCCACGATGGCCATCTTGCCGCCCCGGTGCAGTGCGAACACCGCGTCGGGGTTGTTGTCCGTCGCACTGTCACTGCGAGGGTTGACGATCTCCGCTGCCACTTTGTGTGACCCCTTAAGTCCTTTGAATCGTTGAGGGTGGCCACTCCTGGTTAAGGGGTGGGCGGGCACCGCGTCCGTGCTCCGCATCGACGGTTGGCCCGTCTCCGCGGAGGGGAGGTTCGTACGCGCGGGCGCGCCGCACGCGCGCCCTGAGCCCCGGATGAGGGGTGTAAGGATCTGTTCTACCGGAAGAACACTCGCCCAGACGAGTCGATTCCAGCTCGACCATAAGCCTCTTGTCCTAGTTTTGGCGAAAAGTCCAAGAGGCTGAGCCCGGCAGGTGAGACGGGCCGCAAATAGTCCGTCAAACAGGGGATGCGGCGGCGCATCGTGCGGTGCCGAGGGGTCCTGCCCGCAGTCCTGTTCGGTGCCGGGGGGCGCCCGTTATGCGATTTTGACCTGATGGGCAGCCTGAATGCGCCAGTCCGAATGGCAAGATGCCGTAATCACACAAGGTCGCGACACTCGATGGTGCGTGCCCGACCTTTTTCGGATGCTTTCCACCTGCCGGAGGAACCAGCTCATGACCGCTAGCACCACTCGTCGTACGACCGCCGCCCGGTCCCGGATCGCGGCGGTCGGCGCCATCGCGGTTGCCGGCGCCCTGATCCTCACCGGCTGCGGTGACCAGACCGACAAGGGTTCCACCACGACCCCGTCGGGTGAGGCGAACAGCGCCCCGCTGTTCTCCAAGCTGCCGAAGAAGATCCAGGACGCGGGTGTGATCAAGGTCGGCACGGACGCCACCTACGCGCCGATGGAGTTCACCGAGGGCGGCAAGATCGTCGGTGTCGACCCCGACATCGCCGCGGCCCTCGGCAAGCAGCTCGGCGTGAAGTTCGAGTTCACCTCCGGCACCTTCGACACCCTCCTCGGCGGCCTGCCCACCGGTCGCACCGACGTGGTCATGTCCTCCCTGACCGACACCAAGGCGCGCCAGGAGGGTCTGGACGACAAGGGTGCCAAGACCGGCACCGGCGTCGACTTCGTCGACTACTTCTCCGCCTCGACCGGCATCCTGGTCAAGAAGGGCAACCCGGAGGGCATCAAGACCCTCGACGACCTCTGTGGCAAGAAGGTCGCCGTCCAGCGCGGCACGACGTACGAGCAGTCCGCCAAGGACCAGTCCGAGAAGTGCAAGACGGCCGGCAAGGGCGAGATCTCCATCGAGTCCTTCCCGACCGACGCCGAGGCCCAGACCCGCGTGAAGGCCGGCGGCGCCGTCGCCGACCTGAACGACTCCCCGGTCGCCGCGTACATCGCGCAGACCGCGGGCGGCGGCAACGACTTCGAGGCCATCGCCAACCCGGGTGACGCGGGCCTCTTCGGCATCGCCGTGGACAAGAAGAACACCGAGCTGCGCGACGCGCTCAAGGCCGCGCTCGACGCGACCATCAAGGACGGCACGTACAAGGCCGCCCTGGACAAGTGGAACGCGGGCTCCGGCGCCGTGACCGAGGCCAAGACCAACGCAGGTCAGTGATTCCCGCGCGACACCGCAGCACTCTGAAGGGCAGTCACTGTGACTGACAAGCTCGACAAGGTCCCCGGGCCGGCGGCAACCCCGCCGGCCGGGGGCCTCCCCCCCGAGGCCATCCGCGCCATCCCGGTCCGCCACTACGGCCGCTGGGTCAGCGGGATCGTCGTCATCGGCCTGGTCGTGGCCCTCGCGTTCGCCTTCTCGCAGGGCAACGTCCGCTGGCAGACCATCCCGGACAAGCTGTTCGACAGCAGCATCATCAGCGGCATGCTGAGCACGGTCTGGATCAGCGTCTGCTCGATGCTCCTGGGCCTGGTCCTCGGTGTGCTCTTCGCCGTGATGCGGCTTTCGAAGAACCCGGTGACCAGCACCATCGCCTGGTTCTACATCTGGTTCTTCCGCGGGACCCCGGTCTACGTCCAGCTCCTCATCTGGTTCAACCTCGCCCTGATCTTCCCGCTCCTGAACCTCGGGTTCTACAAGGACGAGATGACCCAGGTCATGACGCCGTTCCTGGCGGCGCTGCTGGGTCTGGGCCTCAACGAGGGCGCCTACATGGCGGAGATCGTCCGCGCCGGCATCCAGTCCGTCGACGAGGGCCAGAGCGAGGCGTCCCACGCGCTGGGCATGACCCAGACGAAGACGATGCGCCGGATCGTGCTCCCGCAGGCGATGCGCGTGATCGTCCCGCCGACGGGCAACGAGTTCATCAACATGCTCAAGACGTCGTCGCTGGTGGTCGCCGTCCAGTACGCCGACCTGCTGCGTGCGGCGCAGGACATCGCCGCCACGTCCTTCGCGGTGATGGAGATGTTCATCGTCGCGTCGATCTGGTACCTCGCCCTGACCAGTGTCTTCAGCGTCGGCCAGTACTACCTGGAGCGCCGCTACGCACGCGGCTCGCTGCGATCCCTGCCGCCCACCCCGCTGCAGAAGATCAAGGCGAATCTCTCCCGCTTCTCGACCCGCAAGGCGGTGGCCTGATGACGACCCCCATGGTGAAGGCCGAGGGCGTCCACAAGTCCTACGGCGCCGCCCACATCCTCAAGGGCATCGACCTGGAGGTCGCGCCGCGTGAGGTGTTCTGCCTGGTCGGCCCGTCCGGCTCCGGCAAGTCCACCTTCCTGCGGTGCATCAACCACCTGGAGCAGATCAACGCCGGACGGCTCTCCGTCGACGGCCGGCTCGTCGGCTACCGCCAGAAGGGCGACAAGCTGTACGAGCTGAAGGACAGCGAGGTGGCGGCGCAGCGCAAGGACATCGGCATGGTGTTCCAGCGCTTCAACCTCTTCCCGCACATGACGGCCATCGAGAACGTCATGGAAGCCCCCGTCATGGTCAAGCGCGAGAGCAAGGCCGTCGCCCGGGCGCGCGCCGTCAAGCTGCTCGACCGGGTCGGCCTCGGCGACAAGGGCGGGAACTACCCCGCGCAGCTCTCCGGCGGCCAGCAGCAGCGCGTGGCGATCGCCCGCGCGCTCGCCATGGAGCCGAAGCTGATGCTCTTCGACGAGCCGACGTCGGCGCTCGACCCGGAGCTGGTGGGTGACGTCCTCGACGTCATGCGCGGTCTGGCCGAGGACGGCATGACCATGATCGTGGTCACGCACGAGATGGGCTTCGCCCGCGAGGTCGGCGACAACCTCGTCTTCATGGACGGCGGCGTGGTCGTCGAGTCGGGCCACCCGCGCGACGTCCTGGGCAACCCCCAGCACGACCGCACGAAGGCGTTCCTGTCCAAGGTGCTGTAGGCCGCACCGGCGGACGGCCGAGGGGCGGTACGGGACTCCCGTACCGCCCCCGCGTCATGCCGCGCCCCGTGCGACCGGGCCGCGGGCCGTCACCTCAGGCCCAGGACCAGCGCGTCCGAGGGGGAGCGCCAGACGGTGCGGGCCTCGGCGAAGCCGGCCTCCACCAGGGTGCGGGCGTGCCAGGAGTCGGTCGGGGTGTCGCCGTCGGCGTGCTCCCCGTAGATCGCGAACCGTTCCTTCACCGGCCCGGCCAGTTCCGGGTCGGCGGCCGCCAGGGCCCACCACTCGCGCCAGTCGGGCACCCCGGACGCGGCCCGGACCCGGTCCATCCCGGCGTGCCGGTGGGCGTGCTCGGCGGCGTCGATGCGGGGGGTGGCCGGATCGGGCATGTGGTCGGCGTTCATGAACACCCCGCCCGGGCGGACCAGGGGCGCGAGCTGTCCGTACAGGACGGTGAGGTCCCGGCTGGGCAGCCAGTGCAGGGCCGTCGCCGTCAGCACCGCGTCGTACGCGTCGTGCGGCAGGGCCGCGCGCCAGTCGGGGTCCTTGAGGTCGGCGGTGACGAAGGAGACCCGCGCGTCCCCCGCGAAGTGGCCGCGGGCGATCGCCAGCAGCGCCGGATCGAGGTCGACACCCGTACTGGTGGCTTCCGGGAACCGCTTGAGGAGCCGGTCCGTGATACTTCCCGTACCGCACGCGAGGTCCAGCACCCGGGGAGCCGGCCCCACGACCGCCTCGACCATGTCCAGCATCACCCGGAACCGCTCCTCGCGGTCGGGCATGTACCACTCCTGCTGCCGGTCCCAGCTGTCCTGCCATGCCTGCCAGTCGGTACCGCTCTTCGTCGTTCCGGCCATCACTAACCCCTCCAAACGTAATACCCTCGTATCCATCTCAGCCGTTACCGAGACGATAATCCGCAGCCGTAAGGACTACAAGTGGAACTGGCCCATTACTCGGACTACGCCGTGCGCCTGGTCAACACCGAGGAGCCGGCCCGCAACAAGGACGCGCTCACCTCGGTGGACGCCGTCCGCGCCCTCTTCGGCCCGAGCGTGCAGATGGCGCGCCGCGTCACCGACACCGACGTCACCCGCTTCCGCAACGTCCGCGGCCGGCTGCGCTCCGTCTTCGAGGCCGCCGACGGCGGTGACCACGTGCTCGCCGTCGACCTGCTGAACTCGCTGCTCATGGAGTTCCCGGTCAGCCCGCAGGTCTCGGGCCACGAGACCCTCGGCGACGACGGCGCCCCCGACTGGCACATCCACCTCGCCGAGCACCCCTCGAACGCCTCCGCGGGATACGCCGCCATGGCCTCCATGGGCCTGGCCTTCCACCTCACCGAGCACGGCCCCGACCGCCTCGGCCTGTGCCAGGCGCCGCCCTGCCGCAACGCCTACCTCGACACCTCCACCAACCGCTCCCGGCGCTACTGCTCCGACCGGTGCGCCACCCGCGCCAACGTCGCCGCCTACCGCGCCCGCAAGCGGCTGGAGGCCGAGGTGTCCGCCCACAGCGGCCGCACCGCCGACAGCGCCCAGGACAGCCGCGCCCTCAGCGAGCGCTGACCCTCCTCGCGCGGCCGCACGCGCAGCAGCGCCGTCGCGAGCACCAGCTCGCCGGGGACCGGCCCGAAGACGGTGCTGTCGCCGGGCGCCTCGTTGAACGGGTTGTCGCCGAGCACCCACCAGGCCCCGCCCGGCCGGCGCTCCACCGCCCGCTTGATCACGAGCAGGTCCTGCTGGAACGGGTGGCGCAGCACCACCACACCGCCCGGGCGGACGGCCGCCCCGTAGCGGACCACGACCTGGTCGCCGTGGGCCAGGGTGGGGGCCATCGACGGCCCCGACACGTCCACCACACCGAACCGCTTCAGCGGGCTGCGGCTCTCCACCATGAGCGACCTCCTCGTCACCTCCGCATGCTGCCGTACCGGCCCGTACATTCGCTCACCGGTCCGGCCGGGACCCTGGACTTTTGTCCTAAGCCCATGGGGGCAGCCGCGAAATACCGATCTCCAGCGAGTAACCTCGCCCTTGAGAAGACGATCACGAGGAGGACACACCCCATGCTTTCCCGCCTCTTCGCCCCCAAGGCGAAGGCCTCCGCCCACTGCGACCTGCCGTGCGGCGTGTACGACCCTGCCCAGGCCCGCATCGAGGCCGAGTCCGTCAAGGCCGTGCAGGAGAAGTACCAGGCCAACGACGACGCCGACTTCCGCGCGCGCGCCATCACCATCAAGGAGCAGCGCGCCGAGCTCGCGAAGCACCACGTCTCGGTGCTGTGGAGCGACTACTTCAAGCCGCCGCACTTCGAGAAGTACCCGCAGCTGCACGTCCTGGTCAACGACACCCTGAAGGCCCTCTCGGCCGCCAAGGCGTCGAACGACCCGGCCACCGGCCAGAAGGCGCTCGACCTCATCGCCGAGATCGACCGCATCTTCTGGGAGACCAAGGCCGCCTGACCGGCGCCCGGTCCCCCCGCCCGCGCGGCCCCACCGGCCGCCCGCGACGACGAGAACGGCCCGGCCGCACGCGGCCGGGCCGTTCCCGTACGTCCGGTGAGGGGCGGGTCCGTCCGCTCACTCGTCGGGGTCGTCCTCGTCGTCGTCCAGCCGGGCCAGCCACGTGGCCAGGCGTTCCACCGGGACCTCGAAGTCCGGGTTCAGGTCGACGAAGGTCCGCAGCTGCTCGGCGAGCCACTCGAAGGTGACCTCCTCCTCGCCGCGCCGCTTCTGAAGCTCCTCGATGCCGCGATCGGTGAAGTACAAGTCTGGCTCCGTGCCGTGATGGGGTGTTTCCCGCCAGGATAATCCGCGATCCGGCGACACCTCCCGCCGTATCGCCCCCCGGCGCTAGCCTGGACGTCTCACCAGACGTCTCACCAGCTGGGGGCGCGGATGACCGACGGGCGCACGGCAGGCTCCGCGCGCGCCTTCGAGCTCCTCGAACCCCTCGTCCAGGCGGCGACCGTACGCGTCCACGCGCCCCCGGGCGGGTATGAACCCCACGGCGGCCCATCCGGACCCACCTGGGGGAGCGGGTTCTTCATCGCCCCCGGCTGGGTCCTGACGTGCGCGCACGTGGTCGGCGAGGGGGGTGCTGCGGTGCGTCTGACGGGACGCGAGGTCGGCATCACCTTCTCCTCCGGCGGCTCCGCCCGCCACGGAGCGGCGACCGGGACCGTCGCCGGCCGCGTGGAGTGCGTCCTGCCCGAGCGGCTCGACGAGCGCAGGCCCGGCCGCCGCGCCCTGTGGGACCTGCCCGACCTGGCGCTGATCCGGATCCTCGCGCCCGTCTCGCACGCCTGCGTCTGGCTGACCGACCGCTCCCGCCCCCGCTTCGACGAGGTCGCGTACTTCGGCTGCACCGAAGACCTCGGCACCCCCGAGATCACCGGCCGCACCACCCGGCTGCGCGGCACCGCCGGCAACGGCGCCGCCATCCGGCTCGGCGGCGACGACGAGATCGACCCCGGCATGTCCGGCGGCCCCGTCGTGGACCTCGGCCGCGGCGAGGTCGTCGGCGTCGTCAAGGCCAGACGCCACACGGGCGGCGGCGGGCTGGCCGTGTCCGTGGTCCAGCTGCGCACCCTGCCGATGCCCCCGCGGGGCCAGATCGGGCTCTACCGGCGGGTCATGCAGGCCCACGACCTCCACCACTACGACCAGCACGTCAGCGACCTCGACACCCGCCGGACCTGGACCGACGTGCACGGCGAGCTGCCCGCCCCCGAGGACGGCGGCCCGCAGGGACGCGGCCGGCTCACCCCCGGCGAGCGCACCACCCTGTGCGGGCTCCTCGCGGAACTGCCCCCGCCCGGCTCCTCCGAGGTCGTACGGGCCCTGGCCGAGGCGGCGCGCGGCGAGGAGCCGGACCCGCAGCCCCCCGCCCCGCTGAGCTGGCGCGACGGGCTGGGGCTGCTCCACGACCCGCCGGGCGGCGCCGGGGAGGCCGCCGCGATGCTCCGGTACGCCACGGACGTCAGCGTGGCCGACTACCGCGAACCGCCCGCGCCCGGCGCGGACGAGGAGCTGTGGGACTGGGTACGGGCCACGGCCGAGCGGCTGTGGCGGCCGCTGCGCCGGGAGCTGGGCGAGCGCCACGAACGCGGGCTGGCCGAACGGGAGCAGCGCCGGCGGGCCCGCGCCGAACGGGGGTCCCACGGCCCGGCCCGGCAGGCCGGCGGGGTGCACTCCGGGGCGTCGGTGCTGCTGGAGGTCTGGGCGCACGGCTGGGAGGACGTCTACGACTGGCGGGTCTCCGTGCTCGCCGGCCCGGCGCACCCCGGCCGGCTGACCCCGGTGGAGTCCGGCGTACGGGCCACCCTGGCGGGCTTGCCGGAAGCACTGCGGGCCCCCCTCGCCGAGGCTTTCCGGCGGTGCGACACCCACGAGGCGGCGGCCCTGCTCGAAGTGGCCGTCGAACCGGCGCTGTTCGGCCTGGCGGTGGACGAATGGACGCTGGTGGGCGGGACCCCGCTGGGGGTGCAGCGCCCGGTGGTGCTGCGCCACCCCGGCGGCCCCCCGCCCGCGCCCGGGCGCGCCGCCGACCGGTGGGCGCGGGTGCAGCCGGGCCCGCTGCTGGACGAGCGCATCGACTGCGCGCGGGGCCGCCCCCGCGCGGCCGATCCGGACCGGCTCGCGGCGCAGCCCGACCACACGGTGGCCGTGCACTGCCGGGCGGCCGCGGAGGAACCCACCCTGGGCTCGCTGCACGCCGTACGGGAGGCCGGGTACGGGGTGGTGGCCGGCCGCCGGCCCCCCGCCGACCCGGGGGTCCCCTGCGCGCCGTTCCACCGCGCGCTGCGGGAGGAACTGGCCGAGGCGGGCGGGGCGCGGGCCCTGCCGCTGCGGTTGCAGGCGCTGCGGGGGCGCGCGTACGGGGCGGACCCGGACGCGTACTGGGCGGCGGGGGCCGTCCTCGTCTGGGACGACCCGGCCCGCGCCCTGCCCGAGGACGAGCCGCTCCAGGGGGACCTGTGACCGGCAGGAGGGAGCAGCTGCCATGAACGACGAGTGGCTCATCTACCGCGGAGTCGGGGAGCCCCACGACGGGATCGACGCCCTGCCCGACCCGCCGCCCTGGCGGGACTTCGACGGCGGGCCGACGGCCGCGTCCGGCGGACCGGCGGCGGCCGACGGGAACGTGGCCCGGCGGCTCGGCGCGCACCGGCAGGCCGCCGAACTGCACCGGCCCGAGCCGGAGGAGCTGGAGGCGATCAACGCCGCGCTGTACCTGCGGCGGCCGCTGCTCGTCACCGGCTTCCCCGGCACGGGGAAGTCCACCCTCGCGCACGCCGTGGCCCACGAGTTGAAGCTCGGCCGGGTGCTGCGCTGGCCGGTGGTCTCGCGGACCGTGCTCCAGGACGGGCTGTACCGGTACGACGCCATCGCCCGGCTCCAGGACGTGCAGCTGGCGGCGGGCGGCCGGTTCGGCGGTGGCCCGGGCGGCGGCGCGGACGCTTCGGGCGGGGCGGGTGGTACGGGTGGTGCGGGCGTCGGTGGAGCGGGCGGCGCGGCGGGTGGAGGGGGCGGCGGTGGCGCGGGCGGCGGGGTGCCCGGCATCGGGAAGTACATCCGGCTCGGGCCCCTCGGGACGGCGCTGCTGCCCACCGAACGGCCGCGGGTGCTGCTGATCGACGAACTCGACAAGAGCGACATCGACCTCCCCAACGACCTGCTGAACGTGCTGGAGGAAGGGGAGTTCACGCTCCCCGAGCTGGAGCGGGTGGCCGACACCGAGCCCGAGGTGCGGGTGCTCACCGACGACGGGACCAAGGCGGTGGTCCGCGACGGACGGGTCCGCTGCCGGGCCTTCCCCTTCATCATCCTGACCAGCAACGGGGAACGGGACTTCCCGGCCGCCCTGTTGCGCCGCTGCATCCAGCTCAAGCTGGGGCAGCCGGGGGAGAAGCGGCTCGCCACGATGGTCCGCGCGCACCTCGGCGAGGAGGCGGCCCGGCTCGGAGCCGACCTGATCCGGGAGTTCCTCACCCGCTCCCAGTCGGAGCTGGTCGCCGCCGACCAGCTGCTGAACGCGATCTACCTCACGCATCACGCCGCCCCGCCGACGCGCGAGGACCTGGCGGACCTGCTGATCCAGCGTCTCGACCGTCCGAGGTGACGGGCCGTGCTCCCCGCCGAACCGGCTGCCGAACCGCCCTCCGAGCCCACCGCCGGGCCGCCTTCCGTCGCCGAGCCCGGCATCCGGGTGCTGGCCGGGCTGTTGCGCGCCGCCGGGCTCGATCCGTCCGCCGAGGAGCTGGCCGACGCGCTCTGGCTCGCCGGGCGCACCCGGATGCGCGCCGCCGGGGCGCCGGCCGCCGGGGAGGGGCCGGCCGGGGTGCGGGCGGGCGGTGCGGGTGAGGGCGCCGGTGCGCGGGGCGGCCCGGGTGGTCCGGCGCCGGGCGCGGGGGAGCCCGTACCGGGGGAGCCCGTACCGGGGGTGGCGGAGGCCGGGGAACGGGTCGGGCTGTACGTGCCGGGGGCCCGGAGGGGCGCCGGAGCGGAACCGGACGGGGAGGTCCCGGCCGGGGAGGCGGTGCCCGTACGGGTGCCGGGGGCGGCCGCGCTGCCGCGGATCCTGGACGTGCAGCGGGCCCTGCGCGCCCTCCAGCGGCACCGGCCGGCCGCGCCGCCCGGCCGGATGGTCCTCGACGAGGAGGCCACCGCCGAGGCCGGGGCCCGCGCCCTCGGGCTGGTCGTCCCGGTGCTCCGGCCGGAGAGCCGGCGCGAGGCGACCGTACGGCTGGTGATGGACGCGTCGCCGTCGATGGCGGTCTGGCAGGACATGTTCGAGGAGCTGCGGACGGTGTGCGAGCGGCTCGGCGCCTTCCGGGACGTGCAGGTGCACCACCTGCACCGGCTTCCGGACGGCACGCCGGCCCTCGGGCGCGACCCCGTGCCCGGCGGCGGCATGCGCTCCGGCGACCAGCTGCGCGACCCGACCGGCCGGGCCCTGACCATGGTGGTCTCCGACTGCACGGGGCCGCTGTGGCGGGAGGGTACGGCGCAGCGGCTGCTGCACCGGTGGGCCGAGTGCACCCCGTGCGTGGTCGTGCAGCCGCTGCCGCAGCGGCTGTGGGGGCGCAGCTGGCTGCCGACCGAGCGGGGCACGCTGGCCCGGTCCGGCGGAGCGGGCCGCAAGCTGACGTTCCGGCCGGACCGGCCCCCGCTGCCGGGGCGGCCCACGGGGGGCCTGACCGTGCCGGTGCTGCCCCCGAGCGCGACCGCGCTCGGGGCGTGGGCCCGGCTCGTCGCGGGGCTGGGCACCGGGCCGGTACCGGCGGAGGTCGGCCGGGTGCTGGCGGACCACCGGGCCGCGGCCGCGCCGCCACCGAGGGCGGTACGGCCGCCGCGCGAGCTGGTGGGGCGGTTCCGTTCCTCGGCGGCGCCGGGGGCCGTGCAACTGGCGGTGTACCTGTCGGCGGCGCCGCTGACGCTGCCCGTCATGCGGCTGGTGCAGCGCACGATGCTCCCGGACTCGGAGCCGTCCGACCTGGCGGAGGTGCTGCTGAGCGGCCTGCTGCGGCGCAGCGGGCCACCGCCGGGGCAGTGGTACGAGTTCGTGCCGGGGGTGCAGGACGTGCTGCTGGGGCCGCTGGGGCGGGACGAGGCCGCGCTGGTGCTCAAGCACTGCTCGGAGTACGTGCTCGCGCACTTCGGGCGGGGCGTACGGAACTTCCCCGCGCTCGCCGTCTCCCAGCTGACGGGGGCGCCGCCGCTGCCCGGTCCCGGACCGCGGGAGAGCGCCGACCGGGTGCCCGCGGGGCGGCTCCCGCAGGCGTTCGCACAGGTCTCGGCGAAGGTCGTACGGCGGTACCTGCCGGGGCCGCCGGGCGCGGCCGGCCCGGGCAGCCCGGCGGCCGACGGGGCCGCGGCGCCGCCCGCGGGACGGGCCCGGGCGGTACGGGCCGCGCGGGACCGGCTCGCGGACGGGGGCGGCGAAGCGCGGGCCCTGTACGAGGCGGTGGCCGTGCTGCGGCGGGCCGTGGCGGTCCCGGCGGGGCCCGGAGACCCGCCGGAGGAGGCGGAGACCGAGCTCGCGGGGGCGCTGCTGCGGCTGTGGGCGGACCAGCGCGACCCCGAACTCCTCGCCGAGGCGGAGCGGGCCGTGACCGGCCTGGCGACGGCCCCGGCGCGGGCGGCGCTGGGCCGGGTGCTGTACGAGCGGGCCCTGGCGGGCGTACGGCCCGACGCGGAGCTGCTGGCCGCGGCGGAACGGGAGTTCGCGTCGGCGGGAGCCGTACCGGGCGCGGACCGGCGGCTGCGGCGGGACTGCGCGGTGCGGCGGGCGGAGGCCCTGATCCGCCTGAGCGAGGTGCGCGACGACCCGGCGCCCCTCCGGGAGGCCCGCGCCGCCCTGGAACCCCTGACGGGCCCGCCACCACCCCTGGCACCGGACCTGTCCCCCGGCCCGGCGCCGGGCGGGGTGCCGGGGGTGGCGCCGGGGGTGGCCTCGGGCGTGGCGTCGGGCGGGGCGTCGGGCCCGGCTCCGGACCTTGACCCCGGCTCGCGCGGGGGCGGGGGCAGGGGGTCCGCTGCGGACTCCGTGGGCCGGGGCCCCGGCGGTGGGGGCTACGGTCCGGCCGCCGCTCCTCCGGGCGGGAGCTCCGAGGCCCGGCCCGACCCGGCTCCGTCCTGCGGCGACGACCCGGCGGGGGTGGACCGGCACCCCGCGCTGCACCTGGCCCTGGGGCGCGTCCTGCTGGCGCTGCTGCCCCGCACCCCGGACCCCGCCGAGCGGAGCGTGCTGGCCGAGGAGGCCGCCGCCCGGCTGGCTTGGGCGCTGGACGCCCCGCCGCTGGACGCCCCGCCGCGCGGCGCCGGGCCGGGGCTCCGGCGGACCGCCGGGGTGCGGGTGGAGCTGGCCGGGGCGCTGCGGTACCTGCCCGGGCGGCTGGAGCAGGCCGCCGCCCAGCTCGGCGCCGCCCTCGCGGAGGCCGGCGGGGACGCGGAGCTGAGGGTGGCGGCCCTGGTGTGCCTGGCCCGCGTCCACCGGGCCAGGTACGCCCGGGACTCCCGTCCGGTGGCGCTGGAGGACGCGGCGGAGGCGTACGGCCGCGCCCGGCGGCTGATCCCCCGGGACGCCGAGGCGTACGCGGAGCTGCTGCCCGAGTGGGGCGACGTCCTCCTGGACCGGGCGCGGGCGGCCGACGGGCGGCCGTTCACCGGTACCGCCGTACGCGTGCTGCGCGAGAGCCGGGCGGCGGTCGCGCAGTCCGACCCGGGGGCGGCGTACCGGCTGGTGCGGCTGGCCACCGGGCTGCGGCTGCGGCACGCGTACGAGGGCGACCCGGTGGACCTGCGGGAGGCCGAGTACCTGCTCGAACTGGCCGTACGGCACAGCCGCGGCCCGCTGGAGGAGGCCCGTGCCTGGCGGGACCACGGCGACGTACAGCAGGAGATCCACGGGCACACCCGCGCGGCCGAACGCCTCGACCGGGCCGCCGACTCCTACCGGCGGGCCTGGCGGGCCGCCCTGGAGGCCGACCGCGAGGAGCGCGGGGACACCGCCGTGCGGCTGGCGGCCCGCGTGCAGGAGTTGCGGGGGGCGGTGCTGGAGCGCCTGGCGCGGCCCCGCGCGGCCCTGGACGCGTACCGGGCCTCCCTGGAGCTGTGGCAGCGCCTCGGGGACACCGGTGCCGGTGCCGGTTCCGCCCCGGATGACGCCGGCCGCCGGACGGAAGCGGTCCGCGCCCGGGTACGCGCTCTGGAGACGGGCCCGTAAGCCCCCGGCCCGCTGCGCCGCCCTACCCGGCACCGCCCCGCCCCGCCCGCCCCCGGAACGTGCCCCGGTCGGCGCCGCCCCTCGCGCAGCGGGCCCGCCCCCCCCGGGACCGCGCCGCGCCGCGTGGGCGGGGCGGGTTCCGGGGGCGGTGGTGGCGTCCGGGCCGCCGTGCGCCCCGGCGGCGCCCGTTTCCATGCGCCGGGGGAGGGGAAAGGGCAGTGGACCGCCGTACGTCCGAGGCAACAGGGGGAAACCCGGCCCATGGTGACTCAACGTCAGGAACCACCCGCGGCCCGTGCGTGTCCCGGGCGGCGGCTCCCGGACCTCTCGGGGCTCGATCTGGCCGCGCTGCGGGGCATCGACCATCCGGTGCTCGCCGCGGTCATCGAGGGCATGGTGGAGCGGGTCACCCACCCGGCCGAGGTCCTCAACGCCTTCGACTCCGGCGTGGTGTGACTCCCGGCGCCGTGCACGCCCCCGTCCCGGCCGCGGCCCCCGCCCGGCCGCCCCGCCCCGTCACCCCCCGCACCCGTCGGCGCAGTTGACCACTTTCCGCCGTTAGCCGGGACCCTCCGAAGGGCAGGGATGGACCGTGCGCAGCGGGAGGTACAGGCGATGAGGCAAACGATCACGAGCGACGCGCTGCCGCCCCCACGCCGGAACCAGGCCCTCCACGCCCTCACCGCCCTCCACGCGCGCCACACCCGTCACGCACCCTGGCCCTACGCCCGCCTCGACGTCCCCGCGCTGCGCGCCGCCGGCCACCGCCCGTACCCGATCCGTCAGTTCGTGCTCAAGACCCGCAGCCGCTGCAACCTCGCCTGCACCTACTGCTACGTCTACGAGATGGCCGACCAGGGCTGGCGCGGCCAGCCCGCCGTCATGGCCCCGGCCACCGCGGCCCGCGCCGCCGAGCGGATCGCCGAGCACGCCGCCGCCCACGGCCTGGCCCACGTGGACCTCGTCCTGCACGGCGGCGAGCCGCTGCTCACCTCGCCCGCCCGGCTGGCCGAGCCCGTCGACGCCGTACGGGCGGCCGTGGCCCGCAGCTCCCCGTGCACCCGGGTCACCGCCACCGTGCAGACCAACGGCACGCTCCTCACCCGCGGCCGGCTCGCCGCCCTGGCCGCCGCGGGCATCCGGGTCGGCGTCAGCCTCGACGGGGGGCTGCCCGCCCACAACGCCCGGCGCGTGGACCGCGCGGGTCGCCCCGGCTTCGCCGCCGCGACCCGCGGGCTGCGGCTGCTGTCCCGGCACCCCGACAGCTACGCGGGGGTGCTCTGCGTCGTCGACCTCGCCCAGGACCCCGTGGAGACGTACGAGTCACTGCTCGGCTACGCCCCGCCCGCCCTCGGGCTGCTGCTCCCGCTCGCCCACCACAGCTCCCCGCCGCCGGGCCGGAGCCCCGGCCGCACCCCGTACGCCGACTGGCTGCTCGCCGTCTTCGAGCGCTGGTGGCACGACGGGGAGCGGCGGACCCGGATCCGGATCTTCGAGGAGGTCATCGCCCTCCTCCTCGGTCTGCCCGCGGCCACCGAGACCCTCGGACTCGCACCCGCCACCACCGCCGTCATCGAGACCGACGGCTCCATCGAACAGGCCGACTCGCTGAAATCCGCCTACGAGGGCGCCGCCGCCACCGGGATGACCCTCGACGCGCACAGCTTCGACCAGCTCCTCGACCACCCCGGGCTCGCCGCCCGCCAGCTCGGGCGGGAGGCGCTCGCCCCCGGATGCCGGTCCTGCGAGCTGGTGGAGGTGTGCGGCGGCGGGCACTACCCGCACCGCTACCTGGCGGGCGAGGGCTTCCGGCAGCCGTCCGTGTACTGCGCCGACCTCAAGGTCCTGATCCGGCACGTCGCCGCCGCCCTCGGCGCCGCGACCGCCCGGTCCGCGGCCGGCCCCCGCCCGGCGGCCGCGTCGTGAACGACCCCCTCGACCCCCTCGCCCCTCTCGACCCCCTCACCCCCCGCACCCCGTTCGCCCCGTTCGCCCCGTTCGAGGTCCCCTCCCGGACCCTGCGCGCCCTCGCGTCGACCGAGCCCTCCACGGAGGGCACCCGCCTGATCCGCGACATCCGCCGCTCCAAGCGCCTCGTCCTGCTGCGCGGCGTCCTCGACGCCGCCCCCGGCGGGCGGGCCGGGGAGGCCGCCGACCACTGGGCCCTGCTGGAGGAGGCCGAGCGCAAGGACCCGGGCGCCGCGCGGGACGTCGTGCACTACCCGGCCACCGGGGTGTGGGCCGAGGAGACCCTGCGCCGCCTGCACGACCCGTACGGGCCCGCCGCCGACCTCGGCCACCTCGGCGCCCTGGCCGCCGCCGCGGCCCTGCGCGCCGGGGTCGCCTTCGCCACCACCCTGCGGCCCGTGCACGGCCGCCTCGTGCTGCCCACGCTCGGCCTGCTGCGCCCGTCCCGCCCCGGCCCGATCACCCTCACGGAGGGCTCCTGGGACCCCGCGGACCCCGGCACGCTGCCCCTGCACACCCTGCCCGGCGGCGGCACCGCCCTCGATGACCTCGACCCCTACCGGGCGCCGGGCCCCGAGCACCCGGCGCCCGTGCGCGCCGCCCGGCGGCTCACCCCCAAGGGCCACAAGCGGTGGGACACCCAGTGGTCCGGCGCCCTCACCCTGCTCCACCGGTACGACACCCTCCGCGCGGGGGAGACCGTCCAGCTGCTGCGCTCCGTCGTCCCGCTGGCCGGCGGCTCCCGCTCCAGCGGCGCCACCCACCCCGCGGCCGCGGGATCCGTACTGGCGCGGGCGCAGGCCCCGCCCGCGCTGGCCGCCACCCTCGTCCACGAGGTGCAGCACGGGAAGCTCACCGCCCTGGCCGACGTGCTGACCCTGCACACCGCCGACCGCACGCCCCGGCACTGGGCCCCCTGGCGGGCCGACCCCCGGCCGCTGGAGGGGCTCCTGCACGGGGCCTACGCCCACCTGGCCCTGGCCGGGTACTGGCAGCGGGCCGCCCTCTACGGCGCCCGCGGGGCGTGGGCCCAGCACGCCCGCATCCGGGCGCAGGTCGCCGCCGTCCTGCCCGTCCTGCGGGCCCACCCGCAACTGACGTCCGCCGGGCGGGAGTTCACCGAGGCGATGGAGGACGCCGAGCGGGCCATGGACGACCTGCCGCCGCCCGGGGACCAGCACGCCACCGCCCGCCGGGCCGTCGACCGCGAGCGCCGCGCCTGGTGCGAGGAACACCCCGAACTCGCGCCGTTCGCACGAGGCTGACGAATCGTCCGCTGCGGTACCGTTTCAACCCCGTCCACTGCCCGGATTCCAGGGAGACGGCCGTATGACCACCGGTAGTCGGCAGGATCGCGACGCGGCAGCGCAGCAGCAGCAACACCCGCACCAGAATCCCCACCCGGGCCAGCACCCGGGCCAGCACCAAAGTCAGCTCCCGGGCCAGCATCCGACCGCGCTCCCGGGCCAGCCGCAGCGCTTCGTCATCAGCTTCGCGGGCTTCAACCGCCCCTGGGCGGTGTGGATCGCCCACCGCCTGGAGGAGCACGGCCACCGCGTCGCCCTCCAGCGCTGGGACCCCCAGAACAGCCCCGGCCTCGCCCCCGCGCTCGACGACCTCGCCCGCTCCGGCAGCCGGGTCCTCCTGGTCCTGAGCGAGCGCTACTTCTCCGCAGGCACCCACGCCGACGAGGAGTGGAACACCGCCCTGCGCGCAGTCACCGACCGCCACCCCGACCGGTTCGCCGCCGTCTGCCTCACCGACGCCCCGCTGCCCAGCGCCGTCGCCGTCCTGGAGAAGACCGACCTGTGGGGCCTCGACGCGTACGAGGCCGAGTACCGCGTGCTGCGCCGCCTGGAGCTGCCCACCGACCGCATCGGCACCGAGACCGGCCGCCGCGGCCCCCGCTTCCCCAACGACCCGCCCGAGATCTGGGGCCGGATCCCGCGCCGCAACCCCCGCTTCACCGGCCGCAACGACGTCATCGGCACCCTGCGCGCGGCCCTCACCGAGGCCCCGCCCGGCGCCTCCACCGTCACCCTCCTGGGACTGTCCGGGGTCGGCAAGACGCAGGTCGCCACCGAGTACGCCTACCGCTTCGCCTCCGAGTACGACGTCGTCTGGTGGGTCCCCGCCGAGGACCGGCCCACCCTGCGCGAGCGCCTCGCCGACCTGGCCCCGGCCCTCGGGCTGCCGCGCGGCGCCGGCAGCTACGGCGAGCAGATCCGGGCCGTCCTCGAAGCCCTGCGCCGCGGCACCCCGTACCACCGCTGGCTGCTCGTCTTCGACGGCTGCGACAACCCCGACGACCTCACCGACCTGCTGCCCTCCGGCGCGGGCGACGTCATCATCACCTCCCGCAACCGGGAATGGGCGACCCGGCACACCAGCCTCGTCGAAGTCCCGCTCTACGCCCGGCCCGAGTCCGTCACCTTCATCCGCCGCCGGGCCCTGCGGCTCACCGCCCAGGAGGCCGACCAGCTCGCCGAGGCCCTGGAGGACTACCCCCTCGCCCTCGACCAGACCGCCGGCTGGCTCGCCGACTCCCCGCTGACCGTGGGCGACTACCTGGACCTGCTCCAGCGCCGGCTGGACTCCCGCGAGGCCGTCCTCGTCTCCGACGACTACCCGGTGCCCTTCCCGACCGCCCTGGCGATACTCCTCAACAACGTCCGGGAGAACTTCCCCGACGCCCTCGCCCTGCTCCGGCTGTTCGTGTTCTTCGCCCCCGGCCCGGTACCGCTGCGGCTGCTGCGCGAGTTCCCCGTCGAGGACGCCCCCGAACAGCTCGCCGGGCTCATCAACGACCAGATCCGCTGGAACGCCGCCCTCAACAAGCTCGTCCAGTTCTCCGTCGTCCGCCTGGAATACTCCGACCTGCCCGTGGAGGACGGCGGCGGCGGCCTGGAGACCGTCCAGCTGCACCGCATGGTCCACGGCATCGTCCGCGCCAACCTCTCCGAGGACGAGGCCGGACCCCTCGCCCGCGCCGTCCGCCAGGTCCTCGCCGCAGCCGACCCCGGCCGCCCCTCCGACTCCCGGCTCTGGCCCCGCTACGCCGAACTCGTCCCCCACCTGTCCACCTCCGGCGTGCTCGCCAGCGGCAACCCGCGCATCCAGAACTTCCTGCTGCACTGCCTGCGCTACCTGCTCCTCGCCGGGGAGTACCGCACCTGCCTGCGGCTGTCCGAGGAGACCGACCGGGCCTGGCGCGCCCAGCTCGGCGAGGACCACCCCAAGGTCCGCGAGCTGAGCTACCAGTACGGCGGAGCCCTGCGCAACCTCGGCCTGTTCCGCCGCGCCGAGACCCTCACCAAGGCCGTCTCCGACCGGCTCACCGAGGAGCGCGGCGAACGCGACCTGGAGACCCTGCGCGCCGTCAGCGCGTACGGCGGCGTCCTGCTGTGCATCGCCAAGTTCGAACCGGCCCGCCAGATCTTCGAGCACTGCCTCGCCACCTACCGCGACCTGCTCGGCGAGGACGACTCCACCACCCTCGGCGCCCAGAACAACCTGGCCGCCACCTACCGGCTGCTGGGCCGCTACCAGGACGCGTACGACCTCGACCTGGACACCCTGCGCCGCCGCGAACGCATCCTGCGGCCCCAGCACATCTCCACCCTGTCCTCCGGGATCGCCTGCGCGATGGGCCTGCGCCTGATGGGCCGCTACCGGGAGGCGCAGACCCGGCAGGAACAGGGGGTCAAGCTCAACACCCAGGTCCTCGGCCTCGGCCACCCGCAGACCCTGCGCGCCGAACACAACCTCGGCATGTGCCTGCGCCGCTCCGGCGACATCACCGGCGCCGGGCTGCGGCTGCGGACCGTGTGGGAACGGGCGACGCGCGTCTTCGGCGTCGACTACCCGTGGACCCTGATGGTGGCCTCCGACTACGCCACCTACCTCCGCGAGTACGGGGACATCGGCGAAGCCCGCCGGATCTCCGAGGACGTCGTGCGCGGCTACCAGACGCAGCTCGGCCTCGCCCACCCGTACAGCATCGGCACCGTCGGCAACCTCGGGCTCGTCCTGCGCGCACAGGGCGAGCGCGCCGAGGCCCTGAACCTCGCCGAGCAGGCCCTCGCCGGGATGCGGGGGGCGCTCGGCGACCGCCACCCCTGGACCCTGGGCTGCGCCCTCAACGCCACCGGGCACCGCAACATCACCGGCCGCCTGGAGGACGCGCTCGACCTCAGCCGGGAGACCCTGCGGACCGCCGAGCGGGTCCTGGGCCCCGACCACCCCATGACGCTGAGCGCGCAGATCGGCCTGGCGGCGGACCTGCGGTCGGTACGGGAGGACGTCGAGGCCGGAAAGCACGAGGAGGCGGGCATCCGGGCGCTGACCCGCGTGCTGGGGCCGCAGCACGTCCACACGGTCTCCGCGAAGCAGCAGACCCGCCCCTACTGGGACTTCGAACCCCAGCCGTAGCCCCGGGGCTCCGTCCCGGACCCCGCGCCTCAAACGCCGGCGAGGCTGGATGTGCCCCGGCTGAGCCGGATGTGGCCGGGCGAGGCTGAAAGCGGAAGGCCCGGTCCCCTGAGGGGGCCGGGCCTTCCGTATCGCTGAGCCGCGCAGTGGCTAGGCCTCGAAGACCTCGTTCAGCAGCAGCTGCTGCTCCGCCTGGTGCCGCTTGGCCGAGCCCACCGCCGGGGACGAGCCGTGCGGGCGGGAGATGCGCCGCAGGCGCTCGCCCGCCGGGACGTCCGCGCCGACCGCCAGGTCGAGGTGGTCGATCAGGTTCAGCGCGATGAACGGCCACGCACCCTGGTTCGCCGGCTCCTCCTGCGCCCAGATGTACTTCGCCGCGTTCGGGAACTTGGCGATCTCCGCCTGGAGCTCCGCACCCGCCAGCGGGTACAGCCGCTCGATGCGGACGATCGCCGTGTCCGTGATGCCGCGCTTCTCCCGCTCGGCCTCCAGGTCGTAGTAGACCTTGCCGGCGCAGAAGACGACCTTGCGCACCGCGTTCGGGTCGACGGTGGCGTCACCGATGACCGGACGGAACGAACCGGTCGTGAACTCCTCCGCCTTCGACGCCGCCGCCTTCAGACGCAGCATCGACTTCGGGGTGAAGACGATGAGCGGCTTGTGGTGCGGGTTGTGGACCTGCCAGCGCAGCAGGTGGAAGTAGTTCGACGGCAGGGTCGGCATCGCGACCGTCATGTTGTCCTGCGCGCACATCTGGAGGAAGCGCTCGGGACGCGCGGACGAGTGGTCCGGGCCCTGGCCCTCGTAGCCGTGCGGCAGCAGCAGCGTGACGCCGGACGTCTGGCCCCACTTCTGCTCGGCCGAGGAGATGAACTCGTCGACGACGGTCTGCGCGCCGTTGACGAAGTCACCGAACTGGGCCTCCCAGAGGACCAGCGCCTCGGGGCGGGCCAGCGAGTAGCCGTACTCGAAGCCCATGGCCGCGTACTCGGAGAGCAGCGAGTCGTAGACGTTGTAGCGCGCCTGGTCGTCCGCCAGGTACTGCAGCGGGGTGTAGTCCTCGCCGGTCTCCCGGTCGATCAGGACCGCGTGGCGCTGGCCGAACGTGCCGCGGCGGGAGTCCTGGCCGGACAGCCGGACCGGAGTGCCCTCCATCAGCAGCGAACCGAAGGCCAGGGTCTCGCCCATGCCCCAGTCGATGGTCCCCTCGTCGATCATCGACGCGCGGCGCTGCAGCTGCGGCAGCAGACGCGGGTGCACGGTGACGTGCTCCGGGATGTTGACCTGCGACTCGGCGATCCGCTTGACCGCCTCCTGCGAGATCGCGGTGTTCACGACCACCGGGAACTGCGGCTGCACCACCGGGGCCGGCGCGCTGAGCGCGGGCTGCGTGGCGGCCTCGCGGACCTCCGCGAAGACCTTCTCCAGCTGGCCCTGGAAGTCCTGGAGCGCCTGCTCGGCCTCTTCCAGGGTGATGTCGCCGCGACCGATGAGGGACTCGGTGTACAGCTTGCGCACCGAGCGCTTCTTGTCGATCAGGTCGTACATCAGCGGCTGCGTGAACGCCGGGTTGTCGGACTCGTTGTGCCCGCGGCGGCGGTAGCAGATGAGGTCGATGACCACGTCCTTGTTGAACGCCTGACGGAACTCGAAGGCGAGCCGCGCGATGCGGACCACGGCCTCCGGGTCGTCGCCGTTCACGTGGAAGATCGGCGCCTCGATCATGCGGGCCACGTCGGTCGCGTACATCGAGGAACGCGAGGACTCCGGGGCGGCGGTGAAGCCGACCTGGTTGTTGATGACCACGTGCACGGTGCCGCCGGTGCGGTAGCCGCGCAGCTGCGACATGTTCAGCGTCTCGGCGACCACACCCTGGCCCGCGAAGGCCGCGTCGCCGTGCAGGGCGACGGGCAGGACCGTGAAGTCCGTGCCGCCCTTGTTGATGATGTCCTGCTTGGCGCGGACCACGCCCTCCAGGACCGGGTCCACCGCCTCCAGGTGCGAGGGGTTCGCGACGAGCGAGACCTTGATCTGCTCGCCGTCCAGGCCCGTGAACGTGCCGTTCGCGCCCAGGTGGTACTTGACGTCGCCGGAGCCGTGCATGGACTTCGGGTCGAGGTTGCCCTCGAACTCGCGGAAGATCTGCGCGTACGACTTGCCGACGATGTTCGCCAGCACGTTCAGGCGGCCGCGGTGGGCCATGCCGATCGCGACCTCTTCGAGGCGGGCCTCGGCGGCCGAGTCGATGACGGCGTCGAGCAGCGGGATGACGGACTCGCCGCCCTCCAGGGAGAACCGCTTCTGGCCGACGTACTTCGTCTGCAGGAAGGTCTCGAAGGCCTCGGCGGCGTTCAGCCGGCGCAGGATGCGCAGCTGCTCCTCACGCTCCGGCTTGGTGTGCGGACGCTCGATGCGGTCCTGGATCCAGCGGCGCTGCTTCGGGTCCTGGATGTGCATGAACTCGACGCCGGTGGTGCGGCAGTACGAGTCGCGCAGCACGCCGAGGATGTCGCGGAGCTTCATCATCGACTTGCCGGAGAAGCCGCCGACCGCGAACTCGCGCTCCAGGTCCCACAGGGTGAGGCCGTGCTCGGTGATGTCGAGGTCGGGGTGCTTGCGCTGCTTGTACTCCAACGGGTCGGTGTCGGCCATGACGTGGCCGCGGACCCGGTAGGAGTGGATCAGCTCGAAGACGCGGGCGGCCTTCGTGACGTCGTCGTCGTGCGAGGCGTCGATGTCCCGGTTCCAGCGGACCGGCTCGTACGGGATGCGCAGCGCCTCGAAGACGTCGTCGTAGAAGCCGTTCTCGCCGAGCAGCAGGTTCGCGACGATCCGCAGGAACTCGCCGGAGGCCGCGCCCTGGATGACCCGGTGGTCGTAGGTCGAGGTCAGGGTCATGACCTTGGAGATGCCCAGCTTGTTCAGGGTGTCCTGCGAGGTGCCCTGGAACTCGGCGGGGTAGTCCATGGAGCCGACGCCCATGATGACCGACTGTCCGGGCATCAGGCGGGGCACGGAGTGCACGGTGCCCAGGCCGCCGGGGTTGGTCAGCGAGACGGTGACGCCGGTGAAGTCGTCCATCGTCAGCTTGCCGACGCGGGCGCGGCGCACGATGTCCTCGTACGCCATCCAGAACTCGAAGAAGTTGAGCGTCTCGGCCTTCTTGATGCCGGCGACGACGAGCTGGCGGTCGCCGTTCGGCTTCACCAGGTCGATCGCCAGGCCGAAGTTGATGTGCTCCGGCTTGACCAGGGTCGGCTTGCCGTCCTTCTCCGTGAAGGAGTAGTTCATCGTCGGCATGGCCTTGATGGCCTGCACCATCGCGTAGCCGATGAGGTGGGTGAAGGAGATCTTCCCGCCCCGGGCGCGCTTCAGGTGGTTGTTGATGACGATGCGGTTGTCGAAGAGCAGCTTCACCGGGACGGCGCGGACGGACGTGGCCGTCGGCACCTCCAGGGAGGCGTTCATGTTCTTGACGACGGCGGCGGACGGGCCGCGGAGCGTCACCAGCTCGGGGCCCGCGGGGGCCTCGGCGGTGGGCGCGGCCGCCTTGGGGGCTGCGGCGGAAGGGGCGGCCGGAGCCGGAGCCGGGGAGGAGGGCGCGGCCGGTGCGGCGGCCGGGGCCTGGGAGGTGACAGTCACAGCAGGGGCACCAGAGGGGGTGGCAGGAGCAGGGGCAGGAGCTGGCACGGCCGTGGGCGCGGGGGCTGAGGTCGGCGCGGCGGCGGCGGGCGCCGCCCCCGTGGCGGCGTCGGCGGCCCGCGGGGCCGCGGCGACGGCGGGGGCGGCCTGTGCGGAGGCGCCGTCCGTCGTCGGGGAACTCTTCGGCTCTTCGGCCTTCACGGGCGCGACGGCGCCCCCGGGCTTGTAGTCCGCGAAGAAGTCCCACCAGGCCCGGTCGACCGAGTTCGGGTCCTGGAGGTACTGCTGATAGATCTCGTCGACGAGCCACTCATTGGCACCGAAGCTCGTGGCAGGGGTCTTCCCGCCCTCTGCTGCTTCGGTCGTGGTGCTCGAGTTACTGGGGGACTGTGGCGACACGGCGGCAACCGCCCTCTTCCGCTTCACAAGGTATGGACAGCGGGAATAAAGGCTACGCCTCCTGGGGGGCGACATGCAGACCGGGCGGGACATCCGTCGCGTAGGTCACATCGAACGGCGGGTTTCGCCGCCCTGAATGGCGGGAAACAAGCGTGGTTCGGGTAGGGGGCACCCAGGTTGCGGCCCCCATGGCTTCGCACCCCTGACGGACCCCGGCTGGATGTGGCCGAGATCATGTCCTTCCCACTCGAACCCTACGTCAACACGGCGCCTGCGAGCTGCCCGGAAGCGTGACGAGGATGCGGCATCCCCGTGACGATTCGGCCACTCCGATGCGCCCGCCGTGCAGTTCCACGGCCCATCGGGCGATGGCCAGGCCCAGCCCGGTCCCGCCGTCGCCGCCCCGGGCACTGCCCCGGTTGAACCGCTCGAAGACCCGGTGGCGCTCCGCCTCCGGGATGCCCGGGCCCTCGTCCCGCACCTCCAGCGCCAGGCTCCCGGGCGCGTCACCGGCGCGGGCGCGGACCGTGACCCGGCCGTGGGCGGGGCTGTGCTTGACCGCGTTGTCGATCAGGTTCGCCACCACCTGGTGCAGCCGCTCGGCGTCCGCGTACGCCGCCAGCTCGGACGGGAAGACGTCCAGGTGCAGGTGCACGTCGTTGCGGGTGTGCCCGCCGGAGCCGGAGGACAGGCCCGGCCGGCCGGCCGCCGCCAGCCCGGACTCCTTCAGCACCCCCGACAGGTACGGCCACACCTCGAAGCGGCGGGCCCGCAGCGGCACCACCCCGTTGTCCACCCGGGACAGGTCCAGCAGGGTCTCCACCAGCCGGCCCAGGCGCTCGGTCTGCTTCAGGGCCGTCCGCATGGTCTCCGGGTCGGCCGCCGAGACCCCGTCCACCACGTTCTCCAGCACCGCCCGCAGCGCCGCGATGGGCGTGCGCAGCTCGTGCGAGACGTTGGCTACGAGCTCCTTGCGGTGCCGGTCCACGGCCTCCAGGTCGTCGGCCATCAGGTTGATCGTGGAGGCCAGGTCGCCCAGTTCGTCGCGGCGGCCCGCCCCGCGGACCCGGCGCGTGTAATCGCCGCGGGAGATGGCCCGGGCCACCGTCGTCATGTCGTCGAGCGGCGCCGTCAGGCTGTGCGCCACGAACTGGGTGATCAGCATCGAGGCGATCACCGAGAAGACCGTGATGAACCGCAGTTCCGTGTCGGTGCGCAGCGCCACCATCAGCAGGCCCGTGGTGATGAACACCGAGACCACCACGAGGGTGCCCAGCTTCGTCTTGATGGAGAAGGGCGAGAAGGGCCGCAGCCCCCCGGCGGGACGCGGGCGCGGCCGCTGCCTCGCACGCTGCCGCGGCCTCCCGGGCGGGGCGCTCACGCCTGCGCCGGGGTCTCCAGGGCGTACCCGACGCCGTGGACCGTACGGATGCGCTCCGCGCCGATCTTGCGGCGCAGGGCCTTGATGTGGCTGTCGACCGTACGGGTCCCGGACGCGTCGGCCCAGTCCCACACCTCCGCCAGCAGCTGCTCCCGCGAGAGCACCGCGCGCGGGGTGCCGGCCAGGCACACCAGCAGGTCGAACTCGGTCGGCGTCAGGTGCACGTCCTCGGCCTGCACCCGGACCCGGCGCTGCGCGTGGTCGATCTCCAGGTCGCCCAGCCGCAGCGTGGCCCCGCGCGGGGCGTGCGCGGCGAGGGTGGCGCGTTCCACGCGGCGCAGCAGGACGTGGACGCGGGCGGCGAGCTCGCGCATCGAGAACGGCTTGGTCATGTAGTCGTCCGCGCCGACCCCGAGACCGACCAGCAGGTCCGTCTCGTCGTCCCGGGCGGTGAGCATCAGGACCGGGACCGGCCGCTGGGCCTGGACCCGCCGGCAGACCTCCAGCCCGTCGAAGCCGGGCAGCATGATGTCCAAGACCAGCAGCTCGGGCAGCCAGCTCTCGGCCGCGGCGACGGCCGCCGGGCCGTCCGCGGCCGTCTGCACCTGGAAGCCCTCGGCCCGGAGCCGGGCCGCGATGGCCTCGGCGATGGTGCGGTCGTCCTCGACGACGAGCACGCGCCGCTGGGCGCCGGGTGTCGCCGATGCGCCGTTGTGCGTGGTGTGCGTCTGTTCCATGTCCCGGTCCCGCCCCGTGAAGATCTGCGTGGTGGGGTGCAGCGTAGAGGAGCCACCGGCCTGCGGCTATGCGGGGTTCGGACAGGGCATTTGTGCGGAAAGAGCTGGTCGGAGGGGGAATGTGCCGGGTGCGTCCGCCCTCGCGGGACCGGCCCGTGGACGGCTGCGTTCCGGTTGTTCCGGTGGTGGCGGGCGGCGCCCGGGCGGGCCGGACCTTCCGTCAGTTCGCGCTGAACGGGGGCAGCGCTTCCAGCACCCTGGCGAGGGCCGGGGGCTCGGCCCCCTGCTCGGCGGCCACCTCGTGACCCCCGTGCGCGACCGTGAAGGCGAACCCGTCGTAGACCGTGGTCGCGTTCTTCGAGAACCTCGGCAGCCGGGCGAAGTCCGCCTCGCGGAGCGCGGCGGTCAGGGCGGCGAGCCGGTCCGGAGCCAGCCGTCCGGAGCCTTCCGGGTTCGCCCGGGCGTCCACCCGGGTCCAGGATCCGTCGCCCTTGACGACCAGGGTGTGGGCCTGGCCGGCGAAACCGCCGGACCGCGTGGCCCGTACCAGGGTCTCCGAGGCGGTGACGGTACGGCTGGGGGCCGGCGCGGTGCCGGAGCTCGCGGCCGGGCCGGGCGTGGCACCGCCCGGGGAGGGGGCCGCGGAACCGGTCGGCGGACCGGTCGCGGCGGTCGGCGAACCGGGCCCGCCGGAGGGGGAGCCGGGCGCGGCCGGTCCGGAGGGACCGCACGCGCCCAGGACCATCGCGCCCAGCAGCGCGGCGGCCGCCGCCGGCACCGTTCGTCGTGCTCGCATGCCCCACCTCCGCGGGAACTCGGGCCGAACCCCGAGTATGGAGTCCCCGCACCCGATCCGACAGCTCCCGGAGGCCGCCATCCGCCGCATCGCGCCCTGGCGCGTCGTGCCCGCGCTGACCGCCCTGCTCCTCGGCCTCTGGGGCCTGGAGCGCGGCGGCGGCCTGTGGCGCGACGAGTCCGTCACCTGGCAGGTGGCCCACCGGCCGCTGGGCGGGCTCTGGGAGCTGCTGGGCCAGGTGGACGCCGTCCACGGGCTGTACTACCTGCTGATGCACGGGGTCTTCCTCGCCTGGGACGGCGGCCTGTGGGCCCTGCGGCTGCCGTCCGTCGCCGCCACCGCCCTCGCGGCCGCCGGGGTGGCCGCGCTCGCCCGGCGGCTCGCGGGGGAGCGGGCGGCGCTGATCGCCGGAGTGGTGTACGCGGCGCTCCCGCCGGTGCAGATGTACGCGCAGGAGGGGCGCTCGTACGCCCTGGTCGCGGCCGCGGTGGTGTGGGCGACGTACCTGATGCTGGGCCGGCGCTGGACGGCCTACGCGGCGGTGCTGCTGACCGGCTGCTGGCTGCACGAGTTCGCGCTCCTGGCGCTGCCCGCCCACGCCGTCACCGCCTGGCGCTCGCGCGGCTGGCGGCTGGCCGCCGGCGCCGTCGTGGTCCTGCTGCTGCCGCTGGCGCTGGTCAGCGCACGGCAGGCGGAGCAGCAGCTCGGCTGGCTCGGGCGGCCCACCTGGCAGGACTGGACGGCGTACGGGGTGCTCGCGGTCGCGGTGCTGCTGCTGGCCCGCGGCGCCGCGGAGCGGGACCTCGTACGGGTGGCCGTGCCGCTGGCGCTGCTGCCGCCGGGGGTGCTGATGGCGGTGTCCCTGGTGCACCCCTGGTACGTCGACCGGTACGTGCTCTACTCCCTGGCCGGGCTCGCCCTGCTGGCCGGCGCCCGGCTGGCGCCGGTCCGGTGGGGGGCCGTGCGGGGCCGGTGGCCCTGGGCGGCGGCCGCCGCGCTCCTGGTGCCGTGCGCGCTCTGGTCGGCGTGGCTGCGGACCCCCGAGAGCCGCAAGGACGACGCCCGTGCGGTGGCCGCGGCCGTCCGCGAGGCGGCCCGGCCGGGCGACGCGGTGGTGTTCCTCCCGTCGCGGCGCCGGGAATGGCTGCTCTCCTCGCCGGGGACGTACGCGGGACTGCGCGACGTGGCCCTGGACCGCACCCCGGCGGCCTCGCGCAGCCTCCAGGGCACCGAACTGCCCTCGGTGGAGATCCGCGAGGCGCTCATCGCGTCGCCCCGGGTGATCGTGCTGCTGGACCCGGCCGGGGAGCCGGTGGACCCGTACCCGCGGGAGGCGGTGAAGCGGCAGACCCTGGCCGCCTGGTTCGACCTGTGCTCGGTCACCCCGGTCCGGGGCGCCCGCGTCGCGGTGTACGCGGCTCCGGGCACCTGCGAGCCCTGACGGCGCGGCGCGGCGGGGCGGGGGGCGCGGCGGGGGGTTAGCCCCACCCCGAGTGCGGGTACCGGCACCATCGGCCCGGGGCGCACCGGCGCCGACGATGGGGGCATGCCCCTTCACACCCCGTCAGTTCGCCTCGTCCCCATCGCGGTCGCCGTCCTCGGCGCGGCGCTCCTGCTCGCCGGATGCACCTTCGGAGAGGCGGTCCGTACGTCGGTCGCCGCCGACGCCACGGTCACCGAGGCCGTGACGGCGGTCCGGCTGACCGGGGTCCGGTCCGGTTCGGTCGAGGTCACGACCGGGACGGGGCCCGGGGTCGCCGTGCGGCGCACCCTCCACTACCGCGGGGCGGCCGCCCCGGAGGTCGGCCAGCGGGTGACCGGCGGCGTCCTGACCTTCACCTCCGGCTGCTCGCGCGACTGCTCCGTCGACTACCGCCTGGAGGTACCGGCCTCGGCCGCGGTCACGATCGAGGGCAGCAGCGGCCGCGTCACGGTGACGGGTGTGGCCGCCGCCGACGTCGAGTCCGTCTCGGGGGACGTGCGCGCCGACGCGATCACCGGCCCGCTGAAGGTCCGTACGTCCTCGGGCGACATCACCGCCGGCGGGCTGGCCGGGCCGAGCGCCGAGGTCCGCTCGGTCACCGGCGACGCCCGCCTGGACTTCGCCCGGGCCCCGGGCTCGGTCAGCGCCGAGAGCACCTCGGGCAACGTCGCCCTCACGGTCCCCGCCGGTCCCTACCGGGTCGCGGTGTCGACCACCTCGGGCGACCGCGACGTCACCGTTCCCGACGACCCCTCGGCCACCGCCGGCCTCGCGGCGAGGACCACCTCGGGCGACGTCCGCGTCCGCCACACCCCCTGACCATCCGGCCCGGGGGTGTCACACCTCCCGGCCGGCCCCCGGCGTGGCCACGGGCAGGAGCAGCGGGCGCTTCGCCGACCGGCCGTCGCCGCTGGAGCGGCCGCGCAGGCGGCGCACGGCCCAGGGGCCCAGGAACCCGGCCGCCCAGCGCAGTTCGGCCGCCACGGCCGCCGGGGCGCCGGGGAGCGCCCGGTCCGGCAGCGGGTGCGTCCAGGCGTCGCTGCTGCCGGGCACGCCCAGCGCGTGGGCGGCGGCCGCGGCGATCCGCTCGTGGCCCAGCGGACCGGCGTGCAGCCGGTCGGCCGTCCACAGCCGCGGGTCGGTGCTGACGGCGTACCCGCCGGTCTCGACGACCGTCACCCCGTGCCGGGCCGCCGCGGCGCGGACGCGGGCGTTGAGGTCGGCCACGCGGGGCGCGAGCGGGCGGGCCATGGGCGCGATCCGGCCGATGTCGGGGAAGGCGAGGGTGGCCACGCGGGCCCCGGAGGCCGTGAGCGCGGCGAACACCGCCTCCAGGTCCGCGGTCACCGCGGCCGGGTCGAACCGGGGCCGGAGCAGGTCGTTGAACCCGGCGACGACGGTGGCCAGACCGGGCCGCAGGGCCAGGGCGGGTGCCAGCTGCTCGGCGCGGACCTGCTTGGCGAGGCGCCCGCGCACCGCGAGGTTCGCGTACCGCAGCCCGGGTTCGGCGGCGGCGAGGTGCTCCGCGAGCCGGTCGGCCCAGCCGCGCAGGCCGGCGGTCTCGTCGCCGTCTCCGACCCCTTCGGTCTGGCTGTCGCCGAGGGCCACGTAGCGCCCGAATCCGGGGTACTCAGTGCTCGGCACCGGGCACCTGCCGCTCCCGCAGGACCGCCGCGGTGCTCCGGCACCAGTCCCGGTGCTCCTCCTCGAAGGCCAGGCCGCGCCGACAGGTCAGGTACGGGCCGATCGGCCGGCCGCGGCGCAGGAACTCCTCCTCGTCCGCGTCGCCGCGCAGCCGGACCAGCAGCTTGGAGAGCAGCTCGATCTTGGCCTCGGCGGCCGCCGCGCGCGCGTCCAGCTGCTCGATCACCGGCCCCGTCCCGAGACGGTCGACGGCCTGGACCTTGACCAGCAGGTCGTCGCGGATGAAGGAGGGCTTCGAGGGGACCGCCGCGAACCGCTCCAGCTCGGCGAGGCCCGTGCCGGTGACGCGGAACAGCCGCTTGTTGGGCCGGGACTCCTGGACCACCTGCCGGCCGACGACCATGCCCTCGGCCTCCAGCCTGGCCAGCTCGGCGTACAGCTGCTGGGGCTGGGCGTGCCAGAAGTTCGCGACGCCGAGGCCGAACTCCTTGGCCAGTTCGTACCCGCTGAAGTCGCCACCCAGCAGAGCCGCCAGTACGGCGTGTCTCAAAGCCACCGCGGCGCCCCCTTCCGCTCTCTCGTCCGGACCCGCATCCTACTCATGAACAAGACTAGTCATGTTTTTGAGTATCTGGAGGGTCCATGGAAACCGCCGCACGCTTCCGCGCCGCCGTCGAGACGCGCGACCTCGCCGCGCTGACGGAGCTGTTCACCGAGGACGTCCGCCTGTACAGCCCGGTGAAGTTCACCCCCTTCGAAGGGCGGTCCGCGGTCCTCGGGCTCCTCGGCGTGCTGCTGCGCACCTTCGAGGACTTCCGCTACGTCGGCCGCCTCGACGGCGCGGCCGAGACGACCTCCGACGGCAAGGAGGCGCCGTCGCAGATCCTGATCTTCCGGGCCACGGTCGAGGGCAAGGAGATCCACGGCATGGACCTGTTCCAGTTCGACGCCGCGGGCCTGATCAAGGAGCTGACGGTGATGGTGCGCCCCCTGTCGGCCGTCCAGACCCTCGGCGCGGCGGTCCTGAAGGGACTCCAGGCCGACGGCCCGGTCCCCGGCCCCGCGAGCTGACCGCCCTCGTTCCCCCGGCCGGCCCGGCACCGGCCGTCACCTCGGGTGACATCCCGTTCGCCCGAGGCGAACGGGATGGGGGGAACATTGCGGGGCTCACGTGCATTGAGTCGGCATAGCTCAACTTCACTGCCGGAGGGAAGATCATGGCTTCGACGTCCGAAACGCTCACCCTGCCCGTACTGCCGCTCGACGACGAGGTCGTACTGCCAGCGATGGTCGTTCCGCTGGACCTGTCCGACGCCGAGGTGCGGGGAGCCGTGGAAGCGGCCCAGGCCGCGGCGGGCGGGGGGAAGCCCCGGGTGCTGCTCGTGCCGCGGATCGACGGGACGTACGCGGGGACCGGGGTGCTCGGGACCGTCGAGCAGGTGGGACGGCTCTCCGACGGCGACCCCGGGGCGCTCATCCGCGGCCGCGAGCGGGTCCGCATCGGGGCCGGGACCACCGGGCCGGGGGCGGCGCTCTGGGTCGAGGGCGAGACCGTCGGCGAGGACGTGCCCGAGCCGCTGCCCGGGCACGTCGCCGAGCTCGTCAAGGAGTACAAGGCCCTCGCCACGAGCTGGCTCAGGAAGCGCGGGGCCTGGCAGGTCGTGGACCGGGTCCAGCAGATCGAGGGCGTCTCCGCCCTCGCGGACAATTCCGGCTACTCGCCCTTCCTGACCCTGGCCCAGAAGGTGGAACTGCTGGAGACGGCCGACCCCGTCGCCCGCCTCCGCCTCGCCGTCAGGACGCTCGGCGACCACCTCGCCGAGCAGGACGTCGCCGAGTCCATCGCCAAGGACGTCCAGGACGGGGTCGACAAGCAGCAGCGCGAGTTCCTGCTCCGGCGCCAGCTGGAAGCCGTGCGCAAGGAACTGCGCGAGCTGAACGGCGAGGAGGACGGGGCCGAGTCCGACGACTACCGTGCCCGCGTCGAGGCCGCCGACCTCCCCGGGAAGGTCCGCGAGGCCGCGCTCAAGGAGGTCGAGAAGCTGGAGCGGGCCAGCGACCAGAGCCCCGAGGGCTCCTGGATCCGCACCTGGCTGGACACCGTCCTCGAACTGCCCTGGAACGAGCGGACCGAGGACCGGTACGACATCCGCGGCGCCCGCGCCGTCCTCGACGCCGAGCACGCCGGGCTGAGCGACGTGAAGGACCGCATCACCGAGTACCTGGCCGTCCGCAAGCGGCGCGGCGAGCGCGGCATGGGCGTCGTCGGCGGCCGGCGCGGCGGCGCCGTGCTCGCCCTCGTCGGCCCGCCCGGCGTCGGCAAGACCTCCCTCGGGGAGTCCGTCGCGCACGCCATGGGCCGCACGTTCGTCCGGGTAGCGCTCGGCGGCGTACGGGACGAGGCGGAGGTGCGCGGGCACCGCCGGACCTACGTCGGCGCCCTGCCGGGCCGGATCGTACGGGCCATCAAGGAGGCCGGCTCGATGAACCCGGTGATCCTCCTCGACGAGATCGACAAGGTCGGCTCCGACTTCCGCGGCGACCCCGCGGCCGCCCTGCTGGAGGTCCTGGACCCCGCCCAGAACCACACGTTCCGCGACCACTACCTGGAGGTCGAGCTCGACCTCAGCGACGTGGTCTTCCTCGCCACCGCCAACGCCCTGGAGTCCATCCCGGAGGCCCTGGCCGACCGGATGGAACTCGTACGGCTCGACGGGTACACCGAGGACGAGAAGGTCGTCATCGCCCGCGACCACCTCCTCCCGCGCCAGCTGGAGCGGGCCGGGCTCGCCGCCGACGAGGTGGTCCTGGAGGAGGACGCGCTGCGCAGGCTCGCCGGGGAGTACACCCGCGAGGCGGGCGTGCGCACCCTGGAGCGGTCCCTCGCCCGGCTGCTGCGCAAGGTGGCCTCCCAGCACGAGCTGGGGGAGCGCGAACTGCCCTTCAGCATCGGCGCCGGCGATCTGCGCGGGCTGATCGGGCGCCCGCACCACGTACCGGAGTCCGCCCAGGACCCGTCCGAGCGGCGCACCGCCGTCCCCGGCGTGGCCACCGGCCTGGCGGTCACCGGCGCCGGCGGGGACGTGCTGTTCGTGGAAGCCTCGCTCGCCGACCCCGAGACGGGGGCCGCCGGGCTCACGCTCACCGGCCAGCTCGGCGACGTCATGAAGGAGTCGGCGCAGATCGCGCTCAGCTTCCTGCGCTCGCACGGCGCGGAACTGGAACTCCCGGTGGCCGACCTGAAGGACCGGGGCGTGCACATCCACTTCCCGGCGGGCGCGGTGCCCAAGGACGGGCCGAGCGCGGGCATCACCATGACGGCGGCGCTCGCCTCGCTGCTCTCCGGACGCCAGGTGCGCACCGACGTGGCGATGACCGGCGAGGTCTCGCTGACCGGGCGGGTGCTGCCGATCGGCGGGGTCAAGCAGAAGCTGCTGGCCGCGCACCGGGCCGGGCTGACCACGGTGATCATCCCGAAGCGGAACGAGGCGGACCTGGACGACGTTCCGGCGGAGGTGCTGGAAGGGCTGGAGGTGCACCCGGTGACGGACGTACGGCAGGTCCTGGAGATCGCCCTGGCCGGGGCGGCCGCCCCGGCGGTACCCGTCACGGCGGTCGCCTGACCGGTTGCCTGACCGGCGCCGCCTGACCGGCGCCGCCCGGACGGCCCGGGGTCCCGCTGCGGCGGGGCCCCGGGCCGCCGGTGCGTCCGCTGCGAAATACTGGGCGCCCACCCCACCAGCGAAGGAGCGGTACGTGCACGGGAGAGAAGACCAGGAGTTCCTTGCCCTGGAGCGGGAGCTGTCCGTCTTCCTCCGGCGGGCCCGGGCCTCCTCCGGGGAGATGGCCCGCGAGCTCCACCCGGAACTGGAACCCGCCGCGTACGGGCTCCTCACCCGTCTGGAGGCCGCCGGCCGCCAGCGGGCCACCGAACTCGCCGCGTACTTCGGCGTCGGCAAGGCCACCATGAGCCGGCAGCTGCGGGCCCTGGAGGTGCTGGGTCTGGTGGCCCGCGAACCCGATCCCGCCGACGGGCGGGCCTTCCTGGTCGGCCTCACGGACGAGGGCCGCGAGCGCTTCCTGCGGGTGCGCGACGCCCGGCGCGAGCAGTACATGCGCAAGCTCGCCGACTGGGACCGCGGCGAGGTGGCGGAACTGGCCCGCCTGCTGAACCAGTTGAACACGGGAGCCGAATAGCACCCCGGGCCCTCCCGCCGGGGCCCTCCCGCCGGTGGTCCTCCCGCCGGGGGCCGCGCGGTACCTTCCGCCCCGCGCCTACAGCTCCGCGTACGCCGCCGAGGCGTCGTCGTGGCGCTTGTGGCGGGTCCGCGGACGCGCCGGGTCGGACTCGATGGTGCGGACCCGGGCGATCAGGCCCTGCGCGCCCTCCTTCCGCAGGACCGCCAGGCACTGCGCCCAGTCGCCCTCCCCGAACGTGTCCGTCCACCGGCTCGCCCCGTCCGTCAGCGCGGCCACCGCCCGGACCTCGCCGCGCGGGGTGCGCCCCGTCACCGCGCGGGCCGCCACCGCCGGGTCCGCCGCCGCCGTGAAGAAGCCGCCCTCGGCGTTCCGCAGCGCGTCCGTCGCGGTCACCGAGCGCAGCACCTCCCGCGGGACCCGGTCCAGCCGGTCGTCGAGCACCGCCGTCACCTCGCCGCCGGGCGCCTGGAGGAGCAGGACGGAGTCCGAGAGCACCAGGTGCTCCACGTACGCCGCGTCCCACCGGACGACGACCACCGTCGCCTGGGGCGTCCGTACGTGAGAAAGGTCACAGGCGTCGCCGTGCGCCCCGGCCGTGGCGCGGACGGCCTCCGCCAGGATCCGGTCCAGGGGCAGGTCCGGCCGCGATCCGGACAGTTCGGTCAACCGGCCGCCGAGCCGCGCCGCGAACCACGGCACCCCGTGCACGCACCCGTCCCCGTCCCGCGGCGGGGTGACTCCGTCCAGGGCCACCAGAACGCCCCCGCCCGCGGCGGGCATCGCGGCCGACAGCCAGTCCTCATTGGGGCGTTCCGGGTCGCCGGGGGCCGAGGCGAGGTCGATGCGCATGAGGACATACTGCCCCTCTGCGACCAGGGGCGCACGGCCAGGTCCGTACCCGTTCCGGGGCGGGCGGACGGGCCGCCGGGGCGCCGCCGCGGGGGCCGGCCGGCCTCGCTGAGCGGCGGCGGCGGACCTGTGGGCGGGCATACTGCCAAAGCCTCCGTCGATCTTTCAACCGCCTGTCCACGGACGCGCTCTGACACCGGGTGCCCGAGTTGGTCGCCAACTCATCCGTGATGTTCACTCGTTCGAGTGGCCGGGTGGGCGATGGGCGGCTCTCTCCCCGACACACTGCAAAGGTCTGTGGCGGTACGAGGAGGCAGGGGGCGTTTACTTGTTGACCGGCCGTTACCTCGGCCACACGAGTAGACGAGCAAGAGCACACGTACAGGATTGCGAGCACCGGTGCAGAAGAAGCGGTCTCGGAAGAACGGCACCGCCATAGACGGCCCGGCACCCGCAGGACGCCGCGTCCGCGTGCGCCGCAGGCTGGTCGTGGGCGTAGCCGTCGCCGGCCTCACCGTCCTCGTGGCCGGCGCGCCAGCCGTCGTCTCCGCCACGAGAGAACTCAACGACTCCCAGAACCTGGTCGTCCTCGCGGAGCAGACCCGGCAGAGCCTCACCCTCGCGCACCTCCTCGGCGACGAACGCGACGCGGTCGTCGAGTACGCCGCCAAGGGCCGCCCCGGCGCCGCCAAGGCGCCCGTGGACGAACGCACCGCCCGCACCGACCGGCAGCTCACCGAGGTCCAGGCCGACGCCGACGAGCAGACCGCCCGCGCCCTCGGCCGGCTCCGGACCGTCCGCACCGAGGCCGTCGACGGCAAGGGCAGCGCGCTGGCCGCGCACCAGGCGTACGCCGGCCTCATCGCCGAACTCCTCGCCCCCGGCGACCGGCTCACCGAACTCACCCCGCCGCGCGCCGTCGGCGCCCTCGCCACCACCCGGCCGATGGCCCCCCTCGGCCAGGCCGTGGAGCAGGCCTCCGCCACCCGTGGACTGCTGCTGGCCGCGCTGGCCGTCCCGAAGGGGGAGCAGTCCCCCAACTCCGCCGTCGTGGACGAGCTCACCACCGCCGCGCAGCGGTCCCGGGTACGGGAACAGGCCGCCCTGGAGGACTTCGCCCGGGCCGCCCGGCCCGACGTGCGCCAGACGCTGGCCGCCACCGTCACCGGCCCCGAGGTCAAGGCGGCCGACGACTACCTCAAGCGCCTCACCGACCGGCCCACCCTGACTCCGGCCGACCGCAAGACCGACGGCGCCGCCGTCGGCTCCGCGCTCACCTCCCGTCTCGACCGCATGAGGTCCGTGGAGTCGACGCTCGCGGGCCAGCGGGCCACCGCGCTCGCCTCCCTGCGCGACGACGACGTGACCCGGCTGGAGACCGTGGTCGGCCTGCTGGGCGTGCTGTTCCTCTTCAGCATCGGCTTCTCCACCGCCGTCGCGCGCTCGCTCACCCGGCCGCTGTCGGTCCTGCGCCGCGGCGCGGAGCGGCTGGCGACGCCGGAGGGCTCGGTGGAGCCGGTCCGGTTCACGGGCCGCAACGACGAGTTCGCCGAGGTCGTCCGCCACCTCAACGCCGTACGGGACCAGACGGTCTCCCTGCACACGCGGATCGCCGGTCTCGACGCCGACCGCCGCCGCCTGATCGGCCGCAACGAGGCGCTGGCCGGCGGCCGCGAGGTGCTGGAGGAAGAGCTGACGAAGCTCCGGGCGGGCCTGGAGGAACACCGCCGCGTCATGTCGACGACCTCGGTCTCCCTGTCGCTGAGGACCCTGGGACTGGTGGAACGCCAGCTCGCGGTCATCGAGGAGCTGGAGTCCAAGGAGCAGGACCCGGACCGGCTGGCGACCCTGTTCAAGCTCGACCACCTGGCGACCGTGATGCGCCGCCACAACGAGAACCTGCTGGTCCTCGCCGGGCAGGAGCACGGCCACGGCCAGGCGGCACCGGTGCCGCTGGTCGACGTGATGCGGGCCGCCGTCAGCGAGATCGAGCGCTACGAGCGCGTCGACCTCGCGGCACTGCCCTCCTTCACCCAGGTCGCCGGGCACGCGGCCGACGACATCTCGCACGTGGTCGCCGAACTGCTGGAGAACGCCACCACGTTCTCGCCGCCGGACGCCAAGGTGAAGGTGTCCGGCCGGCTGCTGGACTCCGGTGACGCGGTGATCTCCGTCGTCGACGAGGGCATCGGGATCACCGCGGACCGGCTGGAAGCGCTGAACCTCCGGCTGTCCACCCCCGAGGCGTACGACGAGGAGCCCGAGGCGGAACACGGCCTGGGCCTCGGCCTGTACGTGGCCGGGCGGCTGGCCGCACGGCACGGGGTCACCGCCGAACTGCGGGCCCCCCGGCACGGCGGCACCGAGGCCCTGGTGGTCGTACCGGCCGCCCTGCTGCCCACGACCCCGTCCACCTCGGCGATCCACGCGCTGGGCATCCCGGGAGCATCCGCGCTGCACCTGCCGGGTGTGATCGCGGAGGCGAACGAGAACACGCTGCCGACCCGCCGGCGCGGCGAGGCCCCGGCGCAGGAGCCCCGGGCGGCCGCCCCGGCGGAGCCCGAGGCGTCGGGCCTGCCGGGCTGGGCCGCCGACCAGGCCGAGCCCGTGACGTACGCCGACGAGGCCGAGCCGGGCGCGTACGCCGACGAGGCCGACCCCGGAGCGGAGCCCGGCGCAGCCGTCGACCCGGTCCCGGGCGCGCACGCGGCCCCGGACACCGATGATGCCGACGAGTCCGGCGCCGAGGCGGAGCACGGGCCGTTCCCGCCCGCCGCCCGGCCCGAGGCCACCGCGGCCGTGCTGCCGCTGTCCGCGATGCCCGCCGCCGCGGAGACGCCGGCCACGGACCCGGCGGAGGAGGCCGACGCGGCCTTCACCGGTCCGGCCCCGGGCCCGGACGCGGACGCCGTCCACCCCGAGCCCGCCGAGGAGATGCTCGCCCGGGTGGTCCCGGACGCCGACGGCCCGGCGGAGCAGCTGCCCCCGGCCGACCAGGTGTTCACCGTCCCCGCGGGTCCCGCCCCCGGGGAGCAGCTCCTCGCCCGGCTCGTCCCCGACGCGGAACCCACCGCGCCGGAGCCCGGCCCGGAGCCCGTACCGGACCTCGCACCGGAGTCCGCGTACGCCCCGGAGCGCGCCCCCGCTCCCGCGCCGGAGGCGGAGCCGCACGCCGCGGCCCCGGCCCCCGCTCCCGCGCCGGAGGCGGAGCCGCACGCCCACGCCGCCGCCGAAGGCAGCTGGCTGCCCCGCCAGGGCAGCCACCCGGCCGATCCCGCCGAGGCCGTCACGGACAAGGGCCTGCCGAAGCGGACCCCGCGCGCGGTGGCCGGCGCCCGTACCGAGGAGGCACGGCCCGAGCCGCCGCGCCGGGTCGACGCCGACGAGCTGCGCCGCCGCCTCGGCGGGTTCTACCAGGGGGCCCAGGACGGGCGCCGCGTCATCGCGGCCGAACTCGCGGGCGACCAGGACCACACGCAGGACCGGGGGCAGGGTCAGACCGATCAGGGGGACACCGCACAGGAGGCACGCACATGACCGCGCCCAGTACGTACGGACTGAGCACCCAGGCCCGCAACCTGCAGTGGCTGCTGACCGACCTGGTCGAGGAGGTCCCCGGCGTCAACTCCGTCGCCGTCGTCTCCTCGGACGGGCTCCTGCTGCTCTCCTCCGAGCCAGGAGCGGATTCCCCGCAGGGCCGGCCCAGGGGCCCGCGCGGAGCCTCGGCCGATCTGGCCACCATCGTCTCCGGCCTGGGCAGCCTCACCACCGGCGCCGCCGCCCTCATGGACGGCGGCTCCGTCAAACAGACCATGGTGGCGATGGAGCACGGCTCCGTCTTCGTCATGGCCATCAGTGACGGCTCCCTGCTCGGCGTGCACGCCACGCCCGACTGCGACATGAGCGTCGTCGCCTACCACATGGCCCTGTTCGTCGGCCGCGCCGGCCACGTCCTGACCCCCGAAGTCCGCAGCGAGCTGCGCCAGTCGATGGAGAAAACCCCGTGAGGAGTCCGGCCTCCGACCGGCTGCCGATATCCGGCCCGCCGACGTCCGGCCCGCCGATATCCGGCGGCCCGACAGCCGGCCGGCCGATACCCGGCCTGCCGGTACGCGGCGCCGACCGCCGTACCGCCCGCGTCCGCCCGTACTCCCTCACGGGCGGCCGCACCCGCTTCGCGCACGTCCTGCTCGTCGAGACCTTCGTAGCGGCCCTGGACACCAAGGCGTCGGAGCCGCGGAAGCCCGACCGGATGCCCGAGATGCCCGCCATCGTCGAGGTGTGCCGCCGCATGCGCACGATCGCCGAGATCGCGGCGCTGCTGAAGCTGCCCCTCGGCGTGGTCCGCGTGCTCGTCAGCGACCTCGCCGACCAGGGACGGATCCGCGTGTACGGCAGTGGCCACGGCACCGGCCGGCCCGAACGCGCGCTGCTGGAAAGGGTGCTCAGTGGGCTCCGCCGTCTCTGACCGGCCGGCGTCGGCCGACGAGTCCGTACAGGCTTGGCAGTACGACCGCTCCCGCGCCCCCGTGGCCGTCAAGGTGCTCGTCGCCGGCGGCTTCGGCGTCGGCAAGACCACCTTCGTCTCCTCCGTCTCGGAGATCGCCCCGCTGCGCACCGAGGCGGTGATGACCGAGGCCAGCGTCCCGACCGACGACCTGTCCGCGACGCCGGAGAAGAACACCACCACCGTCGCGATGGACTTCGGCCGCGTCACCCTGGACGACGACCTCGTGCTGTACGTGTACGGGACCCCCGGCCAGGAGCGGTTCTGGTTCATGTGGGACGACCTGGTGCGCGGCGCCGTCGGCGGGATCGTGCTGGCCGACACCCGGCGGCTGCGCGACTGCTTCCCCGCGCTCGACTACTTCGAGAGCTGCGGGCTGCCGTACGCCGTGGCCGTCAACCACTTCGAGGGCACCCGCTCGTACGAGCCGGACGACGTGCGCGAGGCACTCACCGTCCCGTCCCACGTTCCCGTGGTGATCATGGACGCCCGGAGTCGCCGGACGGTCGTCGAATCCCTGCTGACGCTGGTGGCGCACGCGCTCGACAGCACTCCCGAATAGCACCGACCAGACGCGAATCGAGAACGACATGCGCAAGATACTCGTGGTCGGAGCCGGTCAGTCCGGCCTCCAGCTCGCCCTCGGACTCCTGTCGAAGGGCTACGACGTCACCCTCATGTCCAACCGGACGGCGGACGAGATCCGCACCGGGCGGGTCATGTCCACGCAATGCATGTTCGACACGGCGCTCCAGCACGAACGCGACCTCCAGATCAACTTCTGGGAGCAGCAGGCCCCCCGGATCGAGGGCGTGGGCGTCTCCGTCGGCGCCCCTGACGCCAGCCGGCCGGTCGACTGGCTCGGCCGCCTCAAGGGGTACGCGCAATCCGTCGACCAGCGCCTGAAGATGGCGGGCTGGCTCGACGCCTTCGTCCAGCGCGGCGGACAGCTGGTCGTCCACGGCGCTTCCGTCGCCGACCTGGACTACTTCTCCCGCGCGTACGACCTGGTGCTGGTCGCGGCCGGCAAGGGCGAGCTGGTCTCCATGTTCGGCCGCAACACCGCCCGCTCCCCGTACGACGCCCCGCAGCGCGCCCTCGCGGTCAGCTACGTGCACGGGCTCGGCCCGCGCCCGGAACACCCGGAGACGGAGGCCGTGCGCTGCAACCTGGTCCCGGGTGTCGGCGAGCTGTTCGTCATGCCGACCCTCACCCTGTCCGGCCGCGCGGACATCCTGTTCTGGGAGGGCGTGCCGGGCGGCCCGGTGGACGCCTTCAACGGCGTCAAGGACCCGGCGGCGCACCTGGCGCTCACGCTGGACCTGATGCGGACGTTCACGCCGTGGGAGCACGCCCGGACGACGGACGTGGAGCTCACGGACGCGCACGCCACCCTCGCCGGCCGCTACGCGCCGGTGGTCCGCAACCCGATCGGCCGGCTGCCGGGCGGGGGCCTGGTCCTCGGAGTCGCCGACGTGGTCGTGGCCAACGACCCGATCACCGGGCAGGGCTCCAACTCCGCTTCGAAGTGCGCGGCCTCGTACCTGTCGTCGATCCTGATGCACGGGGACAAGCCGTTCGACGAGGCGTGGATGAAGGCGACCTTCGACAAGTTCTGGTTCACCACCGGCAAGCCGGTCACCCAGTGGACGAACGCGATGCTGGGCGTGCCGCCGGAGCACGTGCTGAACCTGATCGGCGCGGCCGGGCAGCTCCAGCCGGTGGCGGACCGATTCGCCAACGGCTTCGACAACCCGGCCGACTTCGACGGGTACTTCTACGACCCCGAGGACGCGGCGGACTACCTGGCCGAGGTCTCGGCGTCGGTGGCGGGCCCGGCAACCGGCTCGGAGCCGGCAGGCTCGGCACCGGGCCCGGACGGCTCGGGCGCCCCGGCCCCCTCGGGAGCCTCCGCCGCCGAGTAGCCGGTGTCGTCGCCCGCCGCCGCGTCCGCCCCGGGCAGCGGCGGCGGGTCGAACCGGTCGAGCGGCGCCCCGCCCGGGTCCGGCCGCACCGCCCCCAGCAGCGGGTTCGCCGCGATCGGCGACACCTTGACCCGCGCTCCGGGGCGCGGGGCCTGGATGACCTTGCCGTCGCCGATGTAGAGCCCCACGTGCGTCGCCTTGGGGAAGTACACGACGAGGTCCCCGGGCCGCAGCCGGTCCAGCGGCACCCTGGGCAGCCGGGCCCACTGCTCCTGGCTGGTACGGGGGATCGCGCGGCCGGCGTGCGCCCACGCCTGCGAGGTGAGCCCGGAGCAGTCGAAGGACGCGGGCCCCTCGGCGCCCCAGACGTACGGCTTCCCGATCTGGGCCGCCGCGTAGGTGAGCGCCGCGCCGCCGGCGGCGGTGGGCGTACCGGTACGGGCCGGGAGGCGGCCGGATTCCACCAGTGCGCGCTGGGCACCGGCGGTGTTCGCCGCCTCGCGCGCGCCGAGCTGCGCGAGCTGCTCGGCGGTGAGCGAGGCGAGGAGCCGCTCGACCTCCTTGAGCTGCGCCGCGACCTGCTCCTTCTGGCTCTTCTGCCGTGCGGCCAGCGCCCGCTGGTCGTCCAGGGCCTTGCGGGCCGAGGCCGCGAGCGAGCCGGCCCGTTGCTCGCCGCGGGCCAGCCGGTCCAGTACGCCCGCCCTGCGGGTCCCCTCGCGGGCGGCGATCCGGTGCTGGTCGAGGGCGGCCCGGGGGTCGCGGGCGAGGAGCATGCGGGCGTACGGGGCGAAACCGCGGGCCGTCTGGTACTGCTCGCGGGCCAGCCGCCCGGCGAGCGCCTTCTCCGCGTCGAGCGCGCCGCGGGCCTTGCCGAGTTCCGCGCTGAGCCGGTGCTCCTCGTCGAGCCGCGCGCCGAGCGCGGTCTCGGTGGCGTTGTACGCCTCGGTGGCCTCCTCGGCCTTCTGGTACAGCCCTTGGAGCCGGGTGAGCAGGACGCCGACGGGCTCGGCCGAGGGCAGGGGCTCGGCGGTGGCGGCGGGGGTCGGGCAGGCTGCGAGGAGCAGCGCGGCGATGCAGGCGGCGCGGAGCGGCCGATGTGACATGGGATCACCTCCGGGGCGCCCGATGCTGCCACGCCCGGTATGACAAATACCCCAACGGAGTCGGCGGGCCCGACCGGGGTCACCCGGGTGGCGGGTGGCGGGGCGAAGCCGCCCGCGTGGCGTCCACCGGCGCGGCGTCCGCCTCCGCTCCCGCTCGTGCCGCCCCCGCTCGTGCCGCCCCCACGCGCGCCGCGTCCGCTCTCGCGGTCGTGCGACCAGTCGTTCCGCGGAGGGCCGGGGGCTTCGGTTCCACGGGGTCCGAGGGGTTCCGCCCCTGATTCCGACCACTTGTGACGACTCTTCGGCACCCTATGACATAAACGGACATACCATCCGTCCGCTTGCTACGTTTCCCCCATGACCGCTCTGACGGCGAAGGTGGCGGAGCCCGCGCCGCCGCCTCCCGACGCCCGCGCCCCCCGGCGCCGCGGTGTCGAGCTGACCCTCCTCGCCGGCGCCGTCCTGATCGCCGCCCTCGGTCATCTCCACGTCGGCCTCGCGACCACCGGCCAGGTCCCCCCCTCCGCCGCCCGCTACGCGGGCGGCCTGGCCGCCGCCGCACTGTTCGCGCACCTCGCCGTCCGCCGGTGGGCCCCGTACGCCGACCCCCTCGTGCTCCCGATCGCCTTCCTGCTCAACGGCCTCGGCCTCGTCCTCATCCAGCGCCTGGACGCGACCACCCCCGCCCACCTCACCGCCGACGACCAACTCCTGTGGTCCGCGCTCGGGGTGGCGCTGTTCGTCCTCGTCGTCGCCCGGCTCCGCGACCACCGCGTGCTCCAGCGCTACGCGTACCTCTCGGTGACGGCCGCGCTCGTCCTGATGCTCGTCCCCGTGTTCTTCCCGGCGGTCAACGGGGCGCACATCTGGATCCGGTTCGCCGGACTCTCCTTCCAGCCGGGGGAGTTCGCCAAGATCCTGCTCGCCGTCTTCTTCGCCGCCTACCTCGCCGCGAACCGCACCGCGCTCGCCCTCACCGGCCGCACGCTGTTCTGGAAGCTCCGTCTCCTGCCCGGCCGGGTGCTCGGCCCGATCCTCGCGATCTGGCTGCTCAGCGTCGGCGTGCTCGTCCTGGAACGCGACCTCGGCACCTCGCTGCTCTTCTTCGGGCTGTTCGTGATCATGCTTTTCACCGCCACCGGGCGGATCGGCTGGATCGCGATCGGCCTGGTCCTGGCCGGGTTCGGCGCCTACGCCGTCGGCACCTTCGAGCCGCACGTGAACAGCCGCGTGGACGACTGGCTGAATCCTTTCGCCTCCATCGAGCGCGGCGAGGGCCCCGGCCAGCTCGCCCAGTCCCTCTTCGCCTTCGGCGCCGGCGGACTCCTCGGCGCCGGGCTCGGCCACGGCCAGTCCTTCCTCATCGGCTTCGCCGCCAAGTCGGACTTCATCCTCGCCACCGCCGGCGAGGAGCTCGGCCTCGTCGGCCTCACCGCGATCCTCCTGCTCTACGGGCTCCTCGTCGCCCGCGGCTTCCGCGCCGGGCTCGCGCTGCGCGACCCCTTCGGGCGGCTGCTCGCCACCGGGCTCGCCTCGATCGTCGCCCTCCAGGTGTTCGTCATCGCCGGCGGCGTCACCGGGCTGATCCCGCTCACCGGCATGGCCATGCCCTTCCTGGCCCAGGGCGGCTCCTCCGTCGTCACCAACTGGATCATCGTCGCCCTGCTGGTCCGGCTGAGCGACAGCGCCCGCAGACCCGAACCGCAGGAGGCCGCCGCGTGATCCGCTACATCCGCTGGTGCGCGTACTTCTGCGCCCTGCTGCTGGCCGCCCTGCTCGTCAACATCGCCCGGGTCCAGGTCTGGGAGTCCGCCGCCTACGGCGCGAACCCCGCCAACAAGCGCCCCGTCATCGAGCGGTACTCCGAACCGCGCGGCGACGTCCTGGTCGACGGCCGGCCGGTCACCGGCTCCCGGGACAGCGGACAGCTGCTGCGCTTCGAGCGCACGTACCTCAACGGCCCGCTCTACGCGCCCGTCACCGGCTACTCCTCCCAGACGTACGGGACCAGCTTCGTCGAGCGCGCCGAGGACGCGGTCCTGTCGGGCACCGATCCGGGGCTCTCCGTCTTCCCGCTCTGGTACGACCTCACCCGCGGCCGCCCGGGCGGCGGGAACGCCGCCACCACCATCCGCGCCGCGATGCAGGAGGCCGCGTACGCCGGTCTCGCGGGCAAGCGCGGCGCGGTCGCGGCGGTGGAGCCGGCCACCGGGAAGATCCTGGCGCTGGTCAGCAGCCCCTCGTACGACCCGGCCGCGCTGTCGGGGACGGGCGGCCGGGTCAAGGCGGCCTGGGAGCGGCTGAACGGCGACCCGGCCAAGCCGATGCTGAACCGGGCGCTGCGCGAGACGTACCCGCCGGGCTCCACCTTCAAGATCGTGACGGCGGCGGCCGCGCTGGACTCGGGCGCGGTCACCGACGTGGACGCGCCGACCGAGACCCCCGACCCCTACCCGCTGCCCGGTACCAGCACCCTGCTGCCCAACGCGGGGACGGGCTGCCAGGACGCCTCCATGGCGGACGCGGTGCAGTGGTCGTGCAACACGGTGATGGCGAAGATCGGGGTGCGCGTCGGGCTGCGGGGGATGGTGGAGGCGGCACGCCGGTTCGGGTTCAACGACGAGGGGCTGCGCGTGCCGTCGTGGGTGTCCCGGTCGAACTTCGACACCGACATGAGCCAGGACCAGCTGGCCCTGTCCTCGATCGGGCAGTTCAACACCAAGGCGACCCCGCTGCAGATGGCGATGGTGGCGGCGGCGGTCGCCAACGGCGGCGAGCTCAAAGCCCCCTACCTGGTGGACCGCACCACGCAGGACGACGGCTCCCAGGTCCGGCGCGGCGACCAGCGCTCCCTGGGCCGGGCCATGACCCCGGCCACCGCACTGCGGATGCAGGAGCTGATGGTGAAGGTCGTGGAGAGCGGCACGGGCCGCAACGCGGCCATCCCCGGGGTGGTGGTCGGCGGGAAGACCGGCACGGCGCAGCACGGCGTCGGCAACGCCGGCACCCCGTACGCCTGGTTCATCTCCTGGGCGAAGGCGGAGGGCGGCGGGGCCCTGCCGGCGGTCGCGGTCGCGGTCGTCGTCGAGGACGCGTCGGCGGTGCGCGGTGACATCAGCGGCAACGGGGCGGCCGCCCCGATCGCCCGGTCGGTGATGCAGGCGGCCTTCTCGGCCCCGCCCCCGCCCCGGCCCCCGTCCGCTCCGTGAACCGGGGGCCGGGCACCCGCCACCCGGGGCCGGGCGCCCCGAGCCGCGGCCCCCGAGCCCCGGGTCCGGCCCCCCAGCCCCGGGCCAGGTGTCAGGTTTCGGTGCCCGAGACGATCGCGGCCCCGACCTCCGCCACGCGTTCGGCCTCCTCCGCCGCGAACCGCTCGCGGTCCAGCGCCTCCGCGATCTCCTCGTCCTGGCTCATCAGCAGGTCCAGGTTGGAGTCGCCCATCTCGAAGACGCCCATGTCCAGGTACGCCTTCTGCAGCCGCTCGCCCCACAGCCCGATGTCCTTGACGCACGGCACGATCCGGCTGAACAGCAGCTTCCGGAACAGGTGCAGGAACTCCGACTGCTCGCTGAACTCCTCCGCCTCCTTCCGGGAGATCCCGAAGTTCTCCAGCACCTCGACCCCGCGCAGCCGGTCCCGCATCAGGTAGCAGCCCTCGATCACGAACTCCTCGCGCTCGCGCCGCTCGGCGTCCGTCAGCTGGCGGTAGTAGTCCCGCAGCGCCATCCGCCCGAAGGCCACGTGCCGGGCCTCGTCCTGCATGACGTACGCCAGGATCTGCTTCGGCAGCGGCTTGTCGGTCGTGTCGCGGATCATGCCGAAGGCCGCCAGGGCCAGGCCCTCGATCAGCACCTGCATCCCGAGGTACGGCATGTCCCACCGGGAATCGCGCAGGGTGTCGCCGAGCAGCCCCTGAAGGCTGTCGTTGACCGGGTACAGCATCCCGACCTTCTCGTGCAGGAACCGCCCGAAGATCTCCGCGTGGCGGGCCTCGTCCATGGTCTGGGTGGCGGAGTAGAACTTCGCGTCCAGGTCGGGCACCGATTCCACGATCCGTGCCGCGCACACCATCGCGCCCTGTTCGCCGTGCAGGAACTGGCTGAAGTTCCAGGCCGCGTAGTGCCGGCGCAGCTCGCCCTTGTCCTTCTCGGTGAGCTTGGCCCAGTGCCTGGTCCCGTACAGGGTCAGCACGTCGTCCGGGGTGCCCAGCGGGTCGTACGGGTCGACCTCGATGTTCCAGTCGATGCGCTTGGCACCGTCCCACTGCTTGTCCTTGCCCTTCTGGTAGAGCGCGAGGAGCCGTTCGCGGCCGCCGTCGTACTCCCAGCTGAAACGGGCCGAGCCGGAGGCGGGAATCTGCCAGACTCCCGCGCCCGGATCGTTGGTGTAGAGCTCGTGTGTCGACACTGGCACCACCTCGCGTCACGTACTTCCGTACAGGAGCGGACAGTTGGCAGCGTCACACGTTGGTAGACGCGGGGTCAACAAGTCGTGCGCAAGGGATTGACGGCCTTGCTGACAAGCAGTCTCATAAGGAGTGACCGCCGGTAACCCAATGAACGAGGTGCCCGAAGCCATGACGACGGTGACCGATCGAGCCGCCCTGAGGGACGCTCTCGGCCTGCTCAAGGACCGCGAGCAGATCGCCGAGCGGCTCCTCGAATCCTCCGCCAAGCACTCCTTCGACCCCGACAAGGAACTGGACTGGGACGCCCCGCCCATCGAGGGCAAGTACTACTGGCCCCCGGAACTCCTCTCCCTCTACGACACCCCGCTCTGGAAGAAGATGGGCGAGGAGCAGCGCATCGAACTCTCCCGCCACGAGGCGGCGGCGCTCGGCTCGCTCGGCATCTGGTTCGAGATCATCCTCATGCAGCTCCTCGTCCGGCACATCTACGACAAGTCGCTGACCAGCAACCACGTCCGCTACGCCCTCACCGAGATAGCCGACGAGTGCCGCCACTCGATGATGTTCGCCCGCATGATCCAGAAGGGCGGAGCCCCCGAGTACCCGGTCTCCCGCACCAACCACAACCTCGCGCGCATCCTCAAGACGGTCTCCACCACCCCCGGTTCCTTCGCCTGCACCCTCCTCGGCGAGGAGATCCTCGACTGGATGCAGCGCCTGACCTTCCCGGACGAGCGCATCCAGCCGCTGGTCCGCGGCGTGACCCGGATCCACGTCATCGAGGAGGCCCGGCACGTCCGCTACGCCCGCGAGGAGCTGCGCCGCCAGATGCTCACCGCCCCGCGCTGGGAGCAGGAGCTGACCCGGATCAGCTGCGGCGAGGCCGCCCGCGTCTTCTCGCTGGCCTTCGTGAACCCGGCCGTGTACGAGAACATCGGACTGGAGCGCAACGAAGCGGTCGCCCAGGTCAAGGCCAGCGGCCACCGGCGGGAGGTCATGCAGGCCGGCTCCAAGCGGCTCACCGACTTCCTCGACGACATCGGCATCCTGCGCGGCGTCGGCCGCAAGCTGTGGAAGAGCTCCGGACTCCTGGCCTGAGGTCACGTCCGCCGGGCTACCCTGCGGACATGACCGTACGCGCCTACCGCAGACTGGGCGTCGAGGAGCGGCGAGCCCAACTCCTCGACGCCGCCCTCTCGCTGTTCGCGCACCGGGCGCCGGAGGACGTCTCGCTGGACGACGTCGCGGAGGCCGCCGGCGTGTCCCGCCCGCTCGTGTACCGCTACTTCCCCGGCGGCAAGCAGCAGTTGTACGAAGCCGCCCTGCGCTCGGCGGCGGAGATCCTCCAACTGTGCTTCGCCGAGCCCCAGGACGGCCCCCTGACCCGGCGGCTCTCCCGGGCCCTGGACCGCTACCTGGCCTTCGTCGACGAGCACCACGCCGGCTTCTCCGCCCTCCTGCAGGGCGGCAGCGTCGTGGAAACCTCCCGTACGACGGCCACGGTGGACGGCATCCGCCGGGCCGCAGCCGAGCAGATCCTCTACCACCTGGGCACCCCGGCGCCGGGCCCCCGGCTGCGGATGATGGTCCGTACGTGGATCACCGCGGTCGAGGCCGCCTCGCTCATCTGGATCGACGAGGGCAAACAGCCGGACGTCGACTCGCTCCGGGACTGGCTGGTGGACCAGTTCATCGCCCTGCTGACCGCCACCGCCGCCACCGACCCCGAGACGGCCGCCGCGGCCCGCGCCGCCCTCGCCCTGGAGTCGGCCGACGGGCCGGTCGGAGTCCTGGCCCGCCGCGTGATGCCCGTGGTCTCCGAGGCCGCCCACCTGCTGTGACACTGGTGGGGTGAGAAGCCAAGCGACCCCCTTCGAGGGCGGCCCGATGGACGGCAGGGTCCTGCCGGTGATCCTCGGCCTGACCGGGCACCCCCCGAAGTGGTACGAGATCCCGGTCCCCGCGCCCGGCGCCCCGCCCACGGTGCTGCTCTACGAGCGGGTCCCGTCGGGGTACTCGAAACGGCTCGGGCTCCAGAAGGGGTGGAAGTACGCGTTCCGCCCCGACGGCACCAAACCCCGCCCCCGCTGGCCCTGGACCAGAACCCCCCGCCCCTGAGGCCCGCTCCTCCACCGGGAGCGGGAGCGGCCGGGGGCACGGCCGCGGGCGGGGGCACCGCCGGGCAGGGGCACCGCCGGGCAGGGGTGCTTCGCGGCAGCCCCCGGGACCGCCCGGCCCCGGACCCGCCCAGCCCCCGCGCCCGCCCCCCCGCCCGGCCCCGTCAGGGTCCCGGCAGGGTCAGGACCGCCACCGCGCCGCCGCCCTCCGCCGCGCGGAACACCAGCCGGGCCCCGATCGCCTCCGCCTGGCCCGCCGCGATCGTCAGGCCCAGGCCGTGCCCCTTCCCCCCGCTGCGGAACCGCTGCGGACCGTGCGCCGCCAGGTAGTCCGGGAACCCGTCCCCGTGGTCCCGTACGGTCACCACCGGCCCGTCCACCGTCACCACCACCGGCGGCCGCCCGTGTTTGTGCGCGTTCGCCACCAGGTTCCCCAGGACCCGTTCCAGCCGCCGCCGGTCGGTCTCCACGTGCGCGTCCCGGACCACGACCACCTCCGTGTCCGTCCCCGACGCCCGCACCACCCGCCGTACCAGCCGCTCCAGCTGGTGCAGGTCCGTGTCCACCGCCTCGCTGCCCGAGTCCAGCCGGGAGATCTCCAGCAGGTCCTCGGTCAGCTGGCGCATCGTGCGCACCCGCTCCCGCACCAGCTCCGTCGGCCGCCCCTCCGGCAGCAGTTCCGACGCCGCCTGCAAGCCGGTCAGCGGCGTCCGCAGCTCGTGCGCCACGTCCGCCGTGAACCGCTGCTCGCATTCCAGCTTCGACTGGAGGCTCCCCGCCATCGTGTCCAGCGCCCCGGCCACCGTCGCCACCTCGTCCTGGTGCCGCGAGGGGTCCTTGGTCCGCGGATCGCCCACCCGCGCGTCGAGGTCGCCCTGCGTGATCCGCCGGGCCACCGTCGCCGTCTGGTGCAGCCGCCGTGTCACCCGGGTCACCGCGAAGGCGCCCACCAGCAGCGTTCCGCCGATCGCCAGCACCGAGGAGCCGATGATCGCGTTGTCGAGCCCGCTGATCGTCCGCGCGCTCTGCCCGTAGTCGACGGCGGTGGCCAGCACCCGGCCGTCCGCCGGCGCGGCCGCCCACATCGTCGGGCGGCCCCGGTCGTCGCCCACGACCGTCCCGCGGTGCCCGCCGAGGGCCAGCGCCCGCAGCTCCGGCGGAAGCGCGTCCGGATCGAGCCCGGACTCGGGCGGCAGGGGTTCGCCCGCCTCGTAGGCGTGGGAGACGTCCTGCAGCTTGACCAGCGCCTTCTCCCGGGCCGTCGCCACCGTCTGCCGGGTCACCTCCACATGCACGAGCGCACCGAGTACGGCCGCCAGCGAGCAGCACATCACGACGATGAAGCACGCGGACTTCCAGGTCAGCGTGGCCGTCCACGCGGGCAGCCGCAGGTTCACGGCGCGCTGGGCCCGGGCGCGGTGGCGGGCCCGGGCGGCGGGGTGGAGGCCGCGGTCCGCGGAGCCGACGGCACCCGTACGATCTGCTCGCGCGTGGGCAGCATGGTGCGCTGCTTCTCGTCGTAGGACCAGGCGGTGATCAGCTCGTACCCGTTGTTCCCGCTGGGCACCCGCAGGATCACGTCCCGCGCGGCCAGCTCCACGCCGATGACCGTGTCCGTGGTCGCCATGATCCGGTTGAGCCGGCCGTCGGGGTCCGCCGTGTACACCCGTACCGACATCATCCGGTCCGGCAGCTCGATGCCGACGATCAGCTCGTCCCGGCCGTTGCCGGTCAGGTCGCGGTAGTACGGCGTCAGGACCGGGCACGCCGCGCCCTCGCCGGTGCCGTCCCCGGTGCCTTCCCCGGTTCCGCACGCCTCGATCGCCGCCGCCGTCCCGGCGGGCATCCCGTCCGCGCCGACGTCGGCGTTCGCGTGCGCGCGCACCTCCGCCCGGACGATGGCCACCGGATCCACCTCGCGCACGTTCTGGTTCCGGACGGGCGCGATCCCCTGGACGTACTCCGGGGGCGCACCACCCGGGTCGGCGGGCGGTACGGCCGCCCCCCGGCGCTCGGGCCACAGGTGGACGGGGCCGCTCGCCGTGGGCGTGGAACCCGCCGCGGCCAGCCCGCCACCGTCGCCGCAGCCCGCCAGGACGGGCAGCAGGCAGCACGCCAGCAGCGCGGGGCCCGCGACCGGGCGCCGGAGCGCCCGGCAAGGGCGGAAGGGCCGGCGAGGCGTGCGGAACGGGAGGTACGACTTCACAGGGCCCCGCGTCCTCCAGTCCTTGGCGATCCGGCCTCCGGGAACCGGCACCGGGATCCGGCACCGGCATCAGGACCGGCATCCGTAGCGTCAACCTTATGCGGAGGTACGTCCTTTTTGCCCACCGCCCCCGTGTGGACGGCCGAGAGCCCGGTGACCTGCGCGTCAGCCCTCGGTGCGCCCGCGCCGCAGCATGGCGAAGCCGAGTCCGGCGGCGCCGACGGCCGCGATCCCGCCGCCCGCCGCGAGCAGCAGCACGCCCTCGCCCGGCTCGTCGGCCAGCGTGTTCAGACGCAGCGCGTCGACCGGCCCGGTGGCGACGACGCGGCTGCCGCCGGCCTCGCCCGTACGCGTCGCGGAGGCGGATCCCGGAGCGGATCCGGAAGCGGCTCCCGGGGCCGGGACGGAGACCGGGACGACCTGACCGCTCCGGGTGCCGGTCTTGTGCCCGTCGCCCGCGACGGCGTGCCCGGCCCCCCGCGCGGGAGCCTCGCCCACCCAGGAGGTCAGCCGGCCGTCCGCGTCCAGCGAAGCGCGCAGGTCGCCGGCGCCGCCGGTGCCGGCGATCCCGTCGCGGCTGGTCAAGGTGGCGGCCGTGGCGCCGTCCTCGGTCAGGATGTCGGCCTCGTACGCGCCCTTGCCGACGCGGTACACCTTCGCCGTGGAGACGCCGTCCGCCAGCGAGAGGCTCTTGAGCAGCGTCCGCTGGGGGCCCGCGGAGTGCGCGGACGCGGCGGCCGGCACACCCTCGGCGAGCGCCGCGGCCGCGGGGAGGGCCAGCAGGCTTCCGGCGCAGACGGTCACGGCGGCGGCGCGAACGAGAGTGCGGCGGCTGACGGTGCTCACGGGGAAGTCCTTCGACGCTGTTCAGGGCCTGGCGTGTCCAGACGGGACAAACGTAGGCGGCGGCCGTTGCGGCAGGGCCCCGTTCGTGTAACAGCGGCGTCGCAGGGTTCCGGCGGAGTCGTTACACCGCCGGGGGATTGCCCCCGGGCGACCCGGCTGCTCCCATGGACGGCGGGGGTGAGGGAGATGAGGGGACTCAGGGTCGTACCGAGCGGACGGCCCGGTCACGGGCGGCTGTACGTGAACCTGCCCGACGGGCGGGCGGTGGCCTGGTACGACCGGCAGGCCAACCGGATCAGCGTCCTCGCGGACGAGCAGCGCGACGCCGTCGTGCGGGTGTTGCGGCCGTTCCTGACCGGCGCCGTCTCCATCGGCCCGCCCCCGGTGCCCACGGCGGCGCAACTGCGGAGCCTCGAACTCCCGCCGGACGCGGACCTGGCACCCAACCGACCCGGCGAGAACCTGATGGGCGAGCTGGACCACGGAACGGCGGGCACCCGGGCGCGCCACCGGCTCCGCCGGGACCTGGCCGCCCGACAACGGTCGGGCGACGCCTTCGACGCCCTGGAAGCGCGCGGCTGGCGGATCCTGCACTGCGTCCCGCTGCCCGGCCTCGGCCTCATCGACCACCTGCTCATCGGCCCGGCGGGGATCTTCTGCGTCCGTACGGTCCCGGCCCGGGGCCGGCGCGCCGCGGTCGGCGACCTCCTGATCGCCGTCGGCCGGGCGGACCCCCGCCCGGACCCCCGCTGGGCCCGCCTCGCCGCGGTCCGCGCCGAGCTGACCTTGTCGTCCCGCGCTGCCGCGGACGTTTCGGCGCTGACCTTGTCGTCCCGCGCTGCCGCGGACGGTTCCGCGCCGCCCCTGATGTCCCGCGCCGCCGGCGCCCGGTCCGGGCCGGTCCCGGCGGTCCGCGTCACCGGAGCCCTGGCCGTGGACGACGCCTCCCGTGTCGAGGTGGCGCCCACCGTCCGCGACCTCCGCGTCCTCCAGCCCCGGACGGTCGCCCCGGACCTCGGCAGCCTGCCCGCCGCCCTCGAACCCCCGGCCGTGGAGGCCCTGTTCGCCCTCGCCCGCGACGCCCGGACCTGGCTGCAGGCCCCCTCGGGCGTGCCCGGGAAGCCCCGCCCTGCCCGCGACGCCTGAGGGTCGCGCCGCAGTGGAGACCCGGACGCCGGACGGTCGGCGCCGCGGCCCGGGGGCGCCGCGGCCCGGGGCGCCCAGGTACCCCCGGGCGCCGGTCTCCGGGACCGCGCGTCAGGCGGAGGTGCGCTTCCGGGCTGTCGGGGCGGCCTTCTTCGCGGTGGCGGTCTTCTTCGCGGCCGCTGCGGACTTCGCCGAAGTGGACTTGACCGCGCTCGACTTGACCGCCGCAGACTTGGCCGCCGTCGGCTTCGCGGCGGACTTCCCCGCCTTGGCCGCCGTCGTCGCGGTGGTCTTCTTCGTCGCCGCCGACGCCGGCTTCTTCGCGGACGCCGCCGTCGACTTCTTCCCGCCGACCGCCTTCGGCGAGGCGGCCGCCGCCTTGCGCCGGATCGGCGTCACCTCGGCACCGGCACCGGCGCCGGCACTCGTACCCGCGCCCGTGCCCGTGCCCGATCCCGCGCCCGCCACTCCCTCCGGCTCCGCACCGGACCCCGGTTCGCCGCGGGAGGCCCTGGCCGCCCGTACGCTCTTCTCCAGCGCGGCCATCAGATCGATCACCTGCCCGCCGGCCGGCTCCGCCGTCACCTCCGACGGCTCGAACGCCCCGCCCGCCTTCGCCGTGACCATCGCCTCCACGGCCTCCCGGTAGTCGTCGCGCAGCGAGGCCATCTCCACCTCGCCGAGCGTCGCCATCAGCGCGTCCGCCAGGTCGAGTTCGGCGTCCCGCACCGACACCGAACCCTCCGGGGCGACGCCCTCGGGCGCCCGGATCTCGTCCGGCCACAGCAGCCCGTGCATCGCGATCACGTCGTCGACCACCCGCAGCATGCCCAGCCGCTCCCGGCCCCGCAGCGCGTACTTGGCGATCGCGACCTTCCGGCTCCGTTTCAGCGCCTCCCGCAGCAGCGTGTACGGCTTCGCCGCCGTCGCCCCGTTCGCCGCGAGATAGTACGCCGCGTCCATCTGCAGCGGATCGATCTCCTCCGCGGGCACGAACGACATGATCTCGATCGTCTTCGCGGTGGCCAGCGGCAACTGGGCGAGGTCGTCGTCGGTGATCGGGATGATCGACCCGTCGGCCTCCTCGTACCCCTTGCCGATCTCGGCGCCCGACACCTCCTCGCCGTCCAGTTCGCACACCTTGCGGTAGCGGACCCGCCCGCCGTCGGCGAGGTGGATCTGGCGGAAGGAGATCGAGTGGCTCTCGGTGGCGTTCACGAGCTTGATCGGAATGCTGACCAGGCCGAAGGAGATCGCCCCGTTCCAAATGGATCGCACGGTTCCTCCTGTTTCGTGGCAATCTCATCGTATGACGCCGATCACTTTGGTGGAGGGCCGTCGCATCGCGCTCAGCAATCTCGACAAGGTCATCTACCCGGAGACCGGCTTCACGAAGGGCGAGGTGCTCCACTACTACGCCACGGTCGCGGGCTCCCTCCTCGCCCACATCCACAACCGGCCCGTGTCCTTCCTGCGCTATCCCGACGGTCCGGACGGCCAGCGCTTCTTCACCAAGAACCCGCCGCCCGGTACGCCCGCCTGGGTGAAGACCACCCCCGTGCCCCGCTCGGAGGACTCGGCCGCCGAACAGGTCGTCGTCGCCGACATGGCCACCCTCATGTGGTCCGCCAACCTCGTCGTGGAGTTCCACACTCCGCAGTGGACGGCCGGCAGCCCCGCCGTCGCCGACCGGATGGTCCTCGACCTCGACCCCGGCCCGCCCGCCGGCGTCGTCGAGTGCTGCGCCGCCGCCCTGTGGCTGCGCGAGCGCCTCGCCGCCGACGGACTGCACGCCTACGCCAAGACCTCCGGCTCCAAGGGCCTGCACCTGGCCGTTCCCCTGGAGCCGACCCCCTCCGAGCAGGTGTCGGCGTACGCGAAACAGCTCGCGCAGGAGGCCGAGCGCGAGCTCCCCGACCTGGTCGTGCACCGCATGGCGAAGGCCCTGCGCCCCGGCAAGGTGTTCGTGGACCACAGCCAGAACGCCGCCGCCAAGACCACCGCCGCGCCGTACACCCTGCGCGCCCGGCCCCGGCCCACCGTCTCCGCTCCCGTCTCCTGGGACGAGGTCGCCGACTGCCGGACCGCCTCCGACCTGGTCTTCCTCGCCGACGACATCGCGCCGCGGCTGGCCCTCGACGGAGACCTCTTCGGCCCCCTGATCAACCTCAACCGGGCCGGGCGGCTCCCCGGCCGCCCCCGGCCGGCCGGGCCCCGGCCGTGATCCGCGTCGCGCTGGCGGCCGCCGTACGGACCCTGCCCCGCGGGGCGGGCCTCGCGTACGAGCCGAAGTTCGACGGGCACCGCCTCGTCGTGCTGCGCTCGGCGGCGGACGTCGTCCTCCAGGCGCGCTCCGGCCGGATCGTCACCGCCGCCTTCCCCGACCTGGCCGCCGCCGCCCTGCCCCTGCCCGCCGGGACGGTGCTCGACGGCGAGGTGGTCGTCTGGCACGCCGGCCGCACCGACTTCGCGCTCGTCCAGCGCCGGGCCGCGGCCACCGCCGCGCGCGCCGCGGTCCTGGCGCGGAGCCTGCCGGCCTCGTACGCGGCCTTCGACGTCCTGGAGCTGGCCGGGCTGGACGTGCGCGGACTCCCGTACGAACGCCGCCGGGCGCTCCTGGTCGACCTGCTGCTGCCCCTGGGCCCGCCGCTGCAGCCGGTCCCGATGACGACCGACCCCGAACTGGCGGCCACCTGGTACGAAACCCTGCCCGCCAGCGGCATCGAGGGCCTGGTCGTCAAACGGCTGGACCAGCCCTACCCGGCCGGGCGGCGCGGCTGGACCAAGCTCCGGCACACGCACGTGCGGGACGCGGCGGTGGTCGGCTACACGGGCACCCCGCGCCGCCCGCTCGCCCTGGTTCTCGCACTGCCCGGCGCGGACGAGACCCCGGTGGTGTCGAGCCCGCTGACCGCGGCCCTGCGCGCCGAGGTGGCGCGGGCGGTGGCGGGGCGGGCGCAGGCGCCCCCGGCCGGGGCGCCGGCCACGGTCACCGCCATCGGTCTCGGCGAGGTCCCGTTCCGGCCGCTGGACCCTCCGCTCGCCGCGGAGGTGCGGCACACGTCGGCCCGCCACCCGCCTCCGGAGGTCCTCCGCCTCCGGACGGACCTCTGACCCGCGCGGGGGCGGGTCAGAGGTCCGTCCGGAGGGAAGTGTCCGGGAGGACGGCCTACTCGTGGGCGCCGCGCCCCGAGTTGGGAGGAGAGCCCGGCTGCGGATGCGGTCCCGGACCCTCCACGTGCTCGTATCCGGACTCCCGCTCGGCGCGGGCCTCGGCCTGGTGGCTGTGGGTGGTCGAGCCGAAGTTCCCGTAGCCCTGCATCTCGTGCGGGCGCAGGCCGCTCTCCGGGAACTCCACGTGCTCCCGCTCCTCGCGGACCTCGTACACCGCCCCTCCCTCCGGGAGGTGGGGCTGGCTCTCCGCCGACGGCGGGGCCGGTTCCTGTGCCCGCACCTTCTTGCCCAGCCAGAAGGCGCCGAGCAGAAAGCCCACCACCGCGATCCCCACGACCGCGAACCACGCGATGTCGGTCAGGGTCGAGTCCACGCTCAGGGTCGAGTCCATACGGATATTTTCTCGCACTTTGATCCGTTATGCGCTGTTCTGGAGTGGATGGCTTGCTGCATCCGGGGTAAGCGCGAAGGCACCCGGTGCACAGCGGCACAGCGATGACCAGAGGAGGGCGGCCATGCCCCGCGGATCTTCCCCCAAGCGTGAACGCCAGTACGAGCACATCAAGGAGAGCGCCGAGCGGCGCGGCGAGCCCGAGAAGAAAGCCGAGGAGATCGCCGCCCGCACGGTCAACAAGGAACGCGCCCGCGCCGGTGAGTCCGAGACCGCGAGCAAGGAGTCCCTCGACGACATGTCCTCGTCGCGGCGCGGCGGCCTGCACTCCCACTCCGGGGCGCGGGGCCCCACGTACGACCAGCTCTACGCGCAGGCCAAGCGCCGCAACATCCACGGCCGCTCGGGCATGAACAAGGCACAGCTGGCGCGCGCCCTCGGCGACACCTGAGCCGCGCGCCACCTCGTGCCGGCCGGAGCGGGGAGTCAGCCGCGCAGCGGGCCGTCCGAGTCCCGCAGGGCCCGGGCCTCGCGCCCGCCGAGCACGCCCAGGATCTCGGCGCAGATCGCGAGCGCCGTCTCCGCGGGCGTACGCGCCCCCAGGTCCAGCCCGATCGGACCGTGCACCAGCGCCAGCCGCGCCTCACCCACCCCGGCGGCGACCAGCCCCTCGCGGCGCCGTGCGGTCGTCCGCCGGGAACCGAGCGCCCCCACGTACGGGACGCCGAGCGCCAGTGCGTCCCGCAGGGCCGGGACATCGAAGTCCGGGTCGTGACTGAGCATCACCAGGCAGGCGGCGTCCCGGTGATCGGACAGCAGCTTCCCGGCCGTCGCCCCGTCCTCCACGGTCACCGCGCCCCAGCCCAGCAGCGCGGCCTGCCGCCCGATGACGTCGGCCAGCTCCCCGCCCCCGCCGATGACCAGGTACGGGGCCGACGGGTACGCCTCCACGAGCACCAGCCCGGACTGCCCGTACAGCGCGTCCCGCCCGGGCCGCCGGGTGGCGAGCAGCTCCCCGGCCCGCCGCTCCGCATCGTCACGGGGGGCGTCGACGGCCCGTACGACCTCGCTGACCGCCTGGTCGGCGGCCTCGTTCAGCCGGGTCACCAGCGCCACCCCGGCCCCCTGCCCGAGCAGTTCCCACCACTCGGCGGGTACCGCGGACAGCGGCTGGAGCAGGATCTCGGCGGACCCGCCGCAGGTCAGCCGGGCCCCGACCGCCTCCGCTCCGGCCACCGACACCTCGCACACCCGGGCGGTACGCCCGTCGGGCAGGGCGGCCGCTTCAGCGGCCAGCTCGGCGTCGAACACCCCGTTGTACAGCGCCCCGACGCACTCGCCGCGACCGTCTATCAGCACGGCGCCGGCCGGGTCCCGCGGCCCGAAACCCTGCTCCGTGACGGGCCTGGCCAGGAACCCGGCCCGCCCCTCGGCCGCCCACCGCTGCGCCGTCTCCACCAGCTCACGCATCCGCGCCGCCCCATCCCTCTGCGAGCTCACTCCCCGCAAAGCGCCAGGTCAACGGCACGATGCGGCCTCACTGCCCACCCTATGCACGCCCCCGGCCCGACCCCACCCCCCAAACCCACAGACCCCACCCCACCTCCCTCGTACAGACCACCGGAACCACCCGGCGATCAGAGCCCGTGTCCGCGAGGCTTTCAGAGCGAGTTGATGAACGCCGACATCTCGTTCATGTCGATCTCTTCCATGTCTTTCGGGGGGATGACCAGCGTGATCGATTCGGCCAGCGGCTCCTGTCGCGACTTGGAGACGCAGGAAAGGATGATCATCTTGGCCAGGCTTTCGCGGTCGAGGCTGTTGACCCGTGCGAGATCCGATCCGAGCACGGGCATGGAGATCGCCTCGCGGTGGCCGTTCGACGCGACGGCGGACCACAGCTCGTTCAGGCTGTTCCACAGCTGGTCCACGCTGGATTTCGCGATGAGGTCGTTGGTCATCGTGGAGTAGGCGACGCAGTAGTACTTCCGCCCGTCTCTGCCGAGTACGGCCACCGTGCCTACTGGGTAGCGCTCTCTCTTCCCTCTGGGCTTGTCCGTGGGGTCCTCGACCTTTCGGACGGGGACGTTGCTCAGCGCGACGGCCAAGTCGCGGGAGAGGAGCGGTTCGTCATCGGCGTACACGTTCCTCATGAACTGAGCCTGCACGCTGCGAGGGGAGATGATGTCGCCTCCCTCGACCGATGTGTCGAACACATCGGTGAAGCCGACCACGAGTCCGCCCTCTTCGTCGAACAAGTCGCCTTCCTTCACCGTGACGGTGAAGGAAGGGTGGGTGAAAGAGCGGCTGACCGATGTGCGGGGAGCGGAAAACACCACACCCCAGGCCAGGGAGAGCAGTGCGACTCCCGCCAGTGTGCTGCCGCCCTGAAGCTCGGGGGTGGGGCGAACGGTCAGGAAGAGCTGGATCGTTCCGGCGAGAGCGGCGAAGGCAACCGAGGAGTTCTGGAAGAGGAGAACCCATCCCCGCCTGGTCCCGTAAGCGGCCATCAACCGGCGAATCGACCTCACGGTTGCCTCCGTCCGGGCTAGAAGGGCGGGAAGGAGAGCTTTTCGCTTTCCGTGTTGATGTCGATGAACAGCTGTGACTTCACGGCGAGGCTCTCCAGTTCTTCACGGATCTCCAGGGCTCTGATGAATCCATGTTCGGAGCATTGGACGCTGATTCCATGGGTAAACGCCCTGCACTTGACGACGGCTTCGGGTCCGAGCATGCGCTGGACCTGGCGCGCCAGATATTCCGATTTCGCGGGGGAGGGCCGCGTCTCCTCGCGATTGATCGTGACCTCGCGGGGCTCGTTGATCACGTACTGATGGCGTGACTCGTCGGCATGGGCGATCAATGACGCCAGGTTGTTGACCCGGGAAGACTGCTCCCTCACCAGGCCCACGAGTTCGTTCAGGATGTCCGAGGTCTCCCTTTCTGGCAGGTCGTTCTTGGGGGATTCCTTTCGCAGTTCGTTGAGTGAGATCTCCAGGTCGCCCCAGAAACGTCCGAAGGTGGTGCGGAGTCGTTCTGAATCGACCGTCACGGAACACCTGGCATTGATGCTCTTCACCATGGCCCACACGTCTTCACTGTTCGTGCTGTCGGTCGCCTGGAACTGGGCCAGAGGACTGGAGAGGTCCCTGATGGGCATGTCGACGAGGAACGGGGCGAGCATTCCTTCCCCCAGTTCGCGCGAGATGGCTCCCGACTCGAAATTGATCCAGGGTGCCGCTTGGTTTTCGCGTGTGACGCAGACGATCCCGAAAGAGCAGTCCTTCAGCTCGGTGGCGATCGTGATCAGTCCCCGTTCTCCTTTCGAGATGTCCTGGGACGAAACGAACGGAGTGATCGACGGGTTCATGTACGGCAGCCAGCCCCGGAGTACTTCCGCACACTTCCTGGAGGCCACCCCGGACCAGCTGATGAAGATCTTCACGTGTTCATCCCCCTGATGACCGGCACGGAAGACCATGATGTCGCGTGGCGCGGCAGCGTGTCCCGTGGTTCGGCATGAAGCGGCGCACACGCGGCCGTTGGCGCACGTGCGGATGCCGACCGCGCCGGTTACGGCAGGAGGTGAGCGTTCACCGCGCGCGCCCGGTCGGTCAGGCCGGGGAGCTCCACGACCTCGACGCCGGCGCCGCGAAGGGTCTCCACCCCCACGCAGTCCGCCACCAGCAGGCTCGGCTCACGCCATGCGATGGCCACGCGCCGGATCGGGGAGCGAAGGATGAGCTGGGTGCAGGTCAGAGGGCGGGACTTGCGTTCCGAGCAGGGTTCAAGGGTGCTGTAGAGGGTTGCCCCCGCCAGGCTGGGGTCGTCCAACGGGAGCTTGGCCAGGGCCGATTCCTCGGCGTGGACGTGCGCGTCGGTCTCCCGGGAGTAGCCGCGCGCGAGTTCCGTGCCGTCCGGGCCGACGACGATGGCGCCGACGGAGAAGGCGCCCTCCGCGGGCGGGCACTGCCGGGAGAGCTCGATCGCCCGCTCCATCCAGGTCACGTCTTCTGCGTGCGTCACGCGGAACCCTCCTGCTTGGGCAGATAACGGAGAAGGACGACGTCGCCGAGCGTGCGCGCCTCGGCCAGGCGCATCCGGCGGGTGGAGCCGCCCGGGTAGGCGGCCGGGTTGAGGAAGCGGGGGGCGTCCGCGTCACCGACGACCAGGGGTGCGATGGCGAGGTGGATCTCGTCCGCCAAACCCTGGGAGAGGAACGCGGTGTGGATCCGTCCGCCGCCCTCCACCATCAGCCGCTCTACACCGCGGTCGCCGAGGTCGTCCAGGATCGCCCCGAAGTCGATGGCCGGGCCCGTGGAGACCACGTCCGCCAGACCCGACAGTTCCTCGCGGAGCTTCTTCTCGCCCGCGTCCGTGGTGTACGCGAGCTTCTCGCCGCCGTGGTGCCAGAACTTCAGGCCGGCGCCCAGTTCCCCGCTCGCGGTGACGGTCACCTTGAGCGGATAGGCGGGCTTGCCCGCCGCCAGCCGCGCCGCGCGCCGCTCCTCGCTGTTCACCAGCAGCCGCGGGTTGTCGGACCGCATCGTGGCGGCGCCGATCAGGATGGCGTCCGACTCGGCACGCACCTGGTCGACCCGGTCGAAGTCCTCGGAGTTGCTCAGGAGGAGACGGGAGGTGCCGGTGTCGTCGATGCAGCCGTCCACCGAGGCGGCCACGCTGAGCAGAACGTACGGGCGGGGCATCGGGAGTCTCCTCCGAGTGCTGGTCGGTGCGGAGGGCGAGCCGGCTCGGGCCTCACCCGGGAACAGTGTGGGACAACGACAAAGGCCCGGACTCAGTTGGACTGAGTTCGGGCCTTCATGCTTGGCACTTCAGCTGGTCGGCGATGCGATCGCGATGTTCCGGCTGGAGTGCCCCCGGCAGGATTCGAACCTGCGCACACGGCTCCGGAGGCCGTTGCTCTATCCCCTGAGCTACGGGGGCGCGTCCGCCGACTTGCGGCGACGGGTTGAACACTACCAGCTCGCCCGGGGTGATCAGGAACGGATTCGGCGGGGGGAGCGGGGTGCGTCGCCCGGAGGGGGCGGAAGTGGCGAAAGCCCGGACGCGGGAGCCTCGGCGGACCTACTCTCGAGTTGTGCCAGGCGTCTCGGGCCGGGTGCTTGTTGTCGACGACAACAAGGTCATCCGGCAGCTGATCAAGGTCAATCTCGAGCTGGAGGGCTTCGAGGTCGTGACCGCGAACGATGGTGTCGAGTGCCTGGACGTCGTGCACCGGGTGTGTCCCGACGCCATCACCCTTGATGTGGTCATGCCGCGGCTCGACGGGTTCGGTGCCGCCGCCCAGTTGCGGGCCGATCCGCGGACCCGGCACCTGCCCGTCGCCATCGTCAGCGCCTGTACGCAGTACGAGGTCGAGGCCGGCATCGCCGCCGGGGTGGACGCCTTCGTCGCCAAGCCCTTCGAGCCCGCCGAGCTGGTGCGCGTCGTGCGGCGGCTGGTCGAGCGCAAGGACCGGCGCGACGGCAGGAAAGGGGCCCCCGCCGGAAGGGGCCGGGGGTAGTTCCCCGTGACGGCCGGCCCGCCCGCGGGCGGCACCTGTTCACATGGCGAAACCCTTGGCGTGACGTGGGGGTGTCTCGCCTAGGCTGGTCCCGTGAACCCCGCCGACCTCCCCCGTACCGTCGCGCACGCCGTGCGCTGCGCCGTCGAGGACGGGGAACTGGGCGGCATCCCGCCCGAGCGGGTGGTCGTCGAGCGGACACGGCCCGGGGGAGTGGGGGAGTACGCCTCGCCCGTCGCCTTCCAGATCGCCAAGGGCGCCCGCATGCGGCCCGCCGACGTCGCGGCCGTGCTGGCCCGCCGGCTGGGCGGCGTCCCCGGGATCGAGCGCGTCGAGGTCACCGGCCCCGGGTTCGTGAACTTCGTGCTGCCGGCCCTGTCCGCCCCCCGGATCATCGCCTCCGTGACCGCGCCGCGCCCCGGCCCGATTGCCCCCGTCGGCGGGACGCCCGGGCTGCGCGAGCGTGCCGTGCGCGAGGCCGTCGTACGCATCCAGCGCACCCAGGGCCGCCGGGACGACACCCCGGCCGCGCCCCCCGCCGCCGCGCCCCTCGCCGGGCGGGACGGCGACGTCCTCGCCCGGTACGGGGCCGGCGCCGTGCTCTGGGCCGTGCTCGCCGTACCGGCCCGCGAGACGCCCGAGTTCTCCGACCGGCTGCTCGTCCAGGGCGAGGACAGCGAGTTCTTCCGGGTGCGGTACGCCCACGCCCGCAGCCGCGCCCTCCTGCGCAACGCCCGCGACCTGGGCTTCGGGCCCGCCGCCGGGGAGGTGGACGACGCCCCCGCGCTGCTGCGGGTCCTCGCCGACCACCCGCTGGTCCTCGAAGCCGCCGCGCACCACCGGGCGCCCGAGCGCCTCGCCCGGCACCTCGTCGAGCTGGCCGACGCGCTCCTCGACTTCCAGTACCGCGTCCTGCCCCAGGGGGACGAGAAACCCTCGGCCGCCCACCGCGCCCGGCTGGCCCTCGCCGAAGCCGCCGGGACGGTGCTGGCCGGCGGCCTGGCCCTGCTCGGCATCGACGCACCCGAACGCCTGTGACCCGCGAAGAGAGATACCGATGAGCCGTTCCGCGCACCCCGCCGGGCCCCGCCACGCCGACGTCATGCCCGAGGGGCACTACTCCCCGCCCGCCGCGGACCTGAACGTCCTCGACGAGAAGGTCTGGGCCCGGACCGTCCACCGCAACGCGGACGGCGTCGCCGTCGTCGGCGGGATCGAAGTGACCAGGCTCGCCGAGGAGTTCGGTACCCCCGCCTACTTCCTCGACGAGGAGGACTTCCGCGCCCGCTGCCGCGCCTGGGCCCTCGCGTTCGGCAAGGACGCCGACGTCTTCTACGCGGGCAAGGCGTTCCTCTCCAAGGCCGTAGTGAAGTGGCTGTGTGAAGAGGGCCTCAACCTCGACGTCTGCTCGGGCGGCGAGCTGGCCACCGCGCTCGCCGCCGGCATGCCCGCCGCGCGCATCGCCCTCCACGGCAACAACAAGTCCGTCGCCGAGATCACCCGCGCCATCGAGGCCGGCGTGGGCCGCATCGTCCTCGACTCCTTCCAGGAGATCGCCCGCGTCGCGCACATCGCCCGTGAGCTGGGCGTACGCCAGCCCGTGCAGATCCGGGTCACGGTCGGCGTCGAGGCGCACACCCACGAGTTCATCGCGACCGCGCACGAGGACCAGAAGTTCGGCATCGCCGTGGGCGACGGGTCCGCCGCCGAGGCCGTCCGGCGCACGCTGGGCCACGACAGCCTGGAGCTGCTCGGCCTCCACTCCCACATCGGCTCGCAGATCTTCGACATGGCCGGCTTCGAGGTCTCCGCCAAGCGCGTCGTGCGGCTGCTGGCCGCCGTACGCGACGAGCACGGCGTCGAGCTCCCCGAGATCGACCTCGGCGGCGGCCTCGGCATCGCGTACACCTCCTCCGACGACCCGGCCGAGCCGCACGACATCGCCAAGGCCCTCCACGAGATCGTGGCGCGCGAGTGCGAGAGCTCCGGCCTGCGCGCCCCGCGGATCTCCGTCGAGCCCGGCCGGGCCATCGTCGGCCCGACCGCGTTCACCCTCTACGAGGTCGGCACGATCAAGCCGCTGGAGGGACTGCGGACGTACGTCTCCGTCGACGGCGGCATGTCCGACAACATCCGGACGGCCCTGTACGACGCCGAGTACTCCATCGCGCTCGTCTCCCGCACCTCCGACGCCGAGCCGATGCTCGTCCGCGTCGTCGGCAAGCACTGCGAGAGCGGGGACATCGTCGTCAAGGACGCGTTCCTGCCCGCCGACCTGGCCCCAGGCGACCTGCTCGCCGTGCCCGCGACCGGCGCCTACTGCCGCTCGATGGCCAGCAACTACAACCACGCGCTGCGCCCGCCGGTCGTCGCCGTGCGCGACGGCGAGGCCCGGGTCATCGTCCGGCGCGAGACGGAGGAAGATCTCCTGCGACTCGACCTCGGATGATGAAATAGACGTCTCACTCAATGGACCGAGGATGGAAAGTGCTGTCCATTGAGTGAGACTGGTTCACGACCGGCGTGCGATCCGCGCGCGGTTTCATGCTGGAAGATCGAAAGGCGTAGGTCGAATGATGCGTACGCGTCCGCTGAAGGTGGCGCTGCTGGGCTGTGGAGTGGTCGGCTCAGAGGTGGCGCGCATCATGACGACGCACGCCGACGACCTCACGCAGAGGATCGGCGCGCCCGTCGAGCTCGTCGGCGTGGCCGTACGCCGCCCCTCGAAGGTGCGCGAGGGCATCGACCCCGCGCTGATCACCACGGACGCGACCGCCCTGCTCAAACGCGGTGACATCGACGTGGTCATCGAGGTCATCGGCGGGATCGAGCCGGCCCGCACCCTCATCACCACCGCCTTCGAGAACGGCGCGTCGGTCGTCTCCGCGAACAAGGCGCTGCTGGCCCAGGACGGCGCCGCGCTGCACGCCGCCGCCGAGCGGTACGGCCGGGACCTCTACTACGAGGCCGCCGTCGCCGGCGCGATCCCGCTGGTCCGCCCGATGCGCGAGTCCCTGGCCGGCGACAAGATCAACCGTGTGATGGGCATCGTCAACGGCACGACGAACTTCATCCTCGACAAGATGGACTCCACCGGCGCCGGCTACCAGGAGGCCCTCGACGAGGCCACCGCCCTCGGGTACGCCGAAGCCGACCCGACCGCCGACGTGGAGGGCTACGACGCCGCCGCCAAGGCCGCGATCCTCGCCGGCATCGCCTTCCACACCCGGGTCCGCCTCGACGACGTCTACCGCGAGGGCATGACCGAGGTCAGCGCCTCCGACTTCGCCTCCGCCAAGCGGATGGGCTGCACCATCAAGCTGCTGGCGATCCTGGAGCGCGCCGCCGACGGCGCGTCCGTCACCGCCCGCGTCCACCCCGCGATGATCCCGCTGACGCACCCGCTGGCCTCCGTCCGCGAGGCGTACAACGCGGTGTTCGTCGAGGCCGAGGCCGCCGGGCGGCTCATGTTCTACGGGCCCGGCGCCGGCGGCTCGCCGACCGCGTCCGCGGTGCTGGGCGACCTCGTCGCCGTCTGCCGCAACAAGCTCGCCGAGGCGACGGGGCCGGGTGAGTCCGCGTACACCCAGCTGCCGGTCAGCACCATGGGCGACGTCGTCACCCGCTACCACATCAGCCTCGACGTGGCGGACAAGCCGGGCGTCCTCGCCCAGGTCGCGACCACCTTCGCCGAGCACGGCGTGTCGATCGACACGGTACGACAGCAAGGACGTCCGGACGGGGTCGGCAATGAGGCCTCCCTCGTCGTCGTCACCCACCGTGCGCCCGACGCCGCCCTCTCCGGGACCGTCGAGGCGCTGCGGAAGCTGGACACCGTCCGCGGTGTCGCCAGCATCATGCGCGTTGAAGGGGAGTAAGGACCCATGAGCAGCAATCCCACCCACCAGTGGCGCGGCATCATCGAGGAGTACCGGGACCGCCTGCCGGTGACGGACAAGACTCCCGTGGTCACCCTCCGCGAAGGCGGCACGCCGCTGGTCCCCGCGCAGGTGCTCTCCGAGCGCACCGGCTGCGAGGTGCACCTCAAGGTCGAAGGGGCGAACCCCACCGGGTCCTTCAAGGACCGCGGCATGACCATGGCGATCACCCGGGCCAAGGAGGAGGGCGCCAAGGCGGTCATCTGCGCCTCCACCGGCAACACCTCGGCCTCCGCCGCCGCCTACGCGGTGCGCGCCGGGATGGTCTGCGCGGTGCTCGTGCCCCGCGGCAAGATCGCGCTCGGCAAGATGGGCCAGGCCCTGGTCCACGGCGCCAAGATCCTCCAGGTGGACGGCAACTTCGACGACTGCCTCGACCTGGCCCGCGCGCTGTCCGACAACTACCCGGTGGCGCTGGTCAATTCGGTCAACCCGGTGCGCATCGAGGGGCAGAAGACGGCCGCGTTCGAGATCGTCGACGCGCTCGGCGACGCCCCCGACATCCACGTGCTGCCCGTCGGAAACGCCGGCAACATCACCGCGTACTGGAAGGGCTTCAAGGAGTACAAGGCCGACGGCCTCGCCTCCCGTACGCCCCGCGTGTGGGGATTCCAGGCTTCCGGGTCCGCGCCCATCGTGCGCGGCGAGGTCGTCAAGGAGCCGCACACCATCGCCACCGCGATCCGCATCGGCAACCCGGCCTCCTGGGACTACGCGCTCGCCGCACGCGACGAGTCGGGCGGGTTCATCGACGAGGTCACGGACCGTCAGATCCTGGCCGCCTACCGGCTGTTGGCCTCCCAGGAGGGCGTCTTCGTCGAGCCCGCCTCGGCCGCTTCGGTGGCCGGCCTGATCAAGGCCGCCGAGCTGGGCCTGGTCGACCCCGGCCAGACGATCGTGTGCACCGTCACCGGCAACGGCCTGAAGGACCCCGACTGGGCCGTCGCGGGCGCCCCGCAGCCCGTCACCATTCCGGTGGACGCCGAGGCCGCGGCCGTCCGGCTCGGCCTGGTCTGAGACCCGGCCCGAGGGCCGGGTTCCGGGGGTCCCCGTGACCCCCGGAACCCGGCAACTCACCCCGTACGACGACAAAAGCGCCGGCCGGGTCCGCGACACGCATCGTGCGCCTCCTGTGCGCCCTATGTCGCGGGGGAACCTTCCTTCGATACGCTGTCCCCACATCCGCCACCGCGCACATGACGTGCGGTGCTGCCCCGGGGGCCTTCGGGTGTCGTACGTTCTGCAGTACATTCGCAGCGAGCCAGCGTAGATCTCGCACAGTCACAAGGAGTGTCATCGGACGATGGCCGGTCCAGCGTTCCGCGCCGCCGCCGTACGGGTGCGCGTTCCCGCCAGCAGTGCCAATCTCGGCCCCGGCTTCGACGCCCTGGGCCTGGCCCTGGGGCTCTATGACGACGTCGTCGTCCGGGTGGCCGATTCCGGCCTGAACATCGACATCGCGGGCGAGGGCGCCGACACCCTCCCGCGGGACGAGCGCCACCTGCTCGTACGCTCCATGCGCACCGCCTTCGACCTGCTGGGCGGGCAGCCGCGCGGCCTCGAGGTCGTCTGCGCCAACCGCATCCCGCACGGGCGCGGCCTCGGTTCCTCCTCCGCCGCGATCTGCGCCGGCATCGTCGCCGCCCGCGCCGTGACCATAGGCGGCGAGGCCAAGCTCGACGACGCGGCGCTGCTGGAGCTCGCGACCGAGATCGAGGGCCACCCCGACAACGTCGCCGCCTGTCTGCTCGGCGGCTTCACCCTGGCATGGATGGACGGGGGCAGTGCCAAGGCGATCCGTATGGACCCCGCCGATTCCATCGTTCCGGTGGTCTTCGTCCCCTCCAAGCCGGTCCTGACCGAGACCGCGCGCGGCCTGCTGCCGCGCACGGTCCCGCACGTGGACGCGGCCGCCAACGCGGGTCGCGCGGCGCTGCTGGTGGAGGCCCTGACCAGGCGTCCCGAGCTGCTGCTGCCGGCCACCGAGGACCGCCTCCACCAGGACTACCGGTCCCCGGCGATGCCCGAGAGCGTGGCACTGGTGGCACGACTGCGGGCGGACGGCATCCCCGCGGTGATCTCCGGCGCGGGCCCCACGGTCCTCGCGCTGGTCGACAACGGTGCGGCCGACAAGGTCGCGCAGCTCGCGGGCGAGGGGTGGGCCGCCAACCGGCTCGCCCTCGACGCCGCGGGCGCCAGCGTGCTTCCCCTGGGCACCCAGGGGGGCTAAGGGGTGTCCGCCAAGGCGGCCGGTCAGGGGCGGGCGGCCGGGCAGGCCGCCCGCGCCGAAGGGCGCTGTTGCCGGTGATGGAGAGGGGGAATGTCTGTTGGATCCGGTAGTGTTAGTCTCAAGTGAGCATCCGAAGCCGCCATGGCTCGGTGCTCAGTGTCCCCATTCGGGACCACCTTTTCTCCGGGAGCCTCCCCGACTGCTTTGATCACTTCCAGCAGTTTCGAGCACGCTCCGGAATCGGCGTGACATTCCCACGCTTCCAGCTCGGGGGCTTCTCGCCGGAACACCCACGCACTTGCACGTTTCTCTCCGCCGTATCTCTATCGGCGGACCACCGCCCCGGCACGGTCCACACCTAGGACTGCTGTCGGACAGCACAACCGGTCGCCGAGCCAGACAGGCCGACGTCCGCTCCAGGGAAGGACCCTTCGTGAGCGACACCACCGATCTGATGGGCGCTGCCGACACCTCTGTCGACGCCAGTGCCCCCGCCGCGGGCGCCGCTACCAAGCGCCGCCGCACCGGCACCGGCCTGGACGGCATGGTTCTGGCCGAGCTGCAGCAGGTCGCGTCGGGCCTCGGTATCAGGGGCACCGCGCGGATGCGCAAGAGCCAGCTGATCGAGGTCATCAAGGAGGCGCAGGCGGGAGGCAGTGCCCCCAAGGCCGCGTCCTCCGCGGCGGCGGGCGCCGCCGACACCGCCGAGGCCAAGCCGAAGCGCCGTGCCACCAGCAAGGCCCGTACGGGTGAGGCGGCCGCCGAGGCGCCCGCCGAGAAGCCCGCCGCGGCGCAGGCCCAGATCGAGATCCCGGGCCAGCCCGCCAGCGAGGACGCCCCGGCCGGCGAGCGACGCCGCCGCCGGGCCACGGCCCCCTCCGGCAGCCCGGAGACCGCGACCGCCTCCGCCGTACAGGTCGAGCAGAAGACCGAGGCCCCCGTGGCCGAGGCCGCCACCACGGCCGCTCCGCAGACCGACGCCAAGGCGGAGGCGGCCACCGCCGTCTCCGCGCAGGACGGCGAGGGCCGCGGCCGGCGCGAGCGCCGGGACCGCGGCAACGACCGCGGCGACCGTGCCGAGCGCCAGCGCGACCGCCGCGACCGCGGTGCCAAGGCCGACGACCAGGGCCAGGGTGCCCAGGGTCAGGGCGGCCAGGGCCAGGGTGCTCAGGGCGGTCGTCAGGACCGTGCCGAGCGCGCCGACCGCCAGCAGCAGGGCGGCCGCGGCCAGGGCCAGGGGCAGGGCCAGAACCAGGGTCAGGGCCAGCAGCGCCAGGACCGTCAGGACAACGGCCCGCAGGACGACTTCGACGGTGAGGACGGCCGGCGCGGCCGGCGCGGCCGCTACCGCGACCGCCGTGGCCGTCGCGGCCGTGACGAGTTCGCCCCCAGCGAGCCGCAGGTCGCCGACGACGACGTCCTGATCCCCGTCGCGGGCATCCTCGACATCCTCGACAACTACGCGTTCATCCGGACCTCGGGCTACCTGCCCGGTCCCAATGACGTGTACGTCTCCCTCGCGCAGGTCCGCAAGGCCGGGCTCCGCAAGGGCGACCACACCACCGGTGCCGTGCGCCAGCCCAAGGACGGCGAGCGCCGCGAGAAGTTCAACGCCCTCGTGCGGCTGGACTCGGTGAACGGCATGGCGCCCGAATCCGGCCGGGGCCGCCCTGAGTTCCAGAAGCTGACCCCGCTGTACCCCCAGGACCGGCTCCGTCTGGAGACCGACCCGGGCGTGCTGACGACCCGCATCATCGACCTCGTGTCGCCGATCGGAAAGGGCCAGCGCGGCCTGATCGTGGCCCCGCCGAAGACCGGCAAGACCATGATCATGCAGGCGATCGCCAACGCGATCACCGTGAACAACCCCGAGTGCCACCTGATGGTCGTCCTGGTCGACGAGCGTCCGGAAGAGGTCACCGACATGCAGCGGTCGGTCAAGGGCGAGGTCATCTCCTCGACCTTCGACCGCCCGGCCGAGGACCACACCACCGTCGCCGAGCTGGCCATCGAGCGCGCCAAGCGCCTCGTCGAGCTGGGTCACGACGTGGTCGTCCTGCTGGACTCCATCACCCGTCTGGGCCGCGCGTACAACCTCGCGGCGCCCGCCTCCGGCCGCATCCTGTCCGGTGGTGTCGACTCGACCGCGCTGTACCCGCCGAAGCGCTTCTTCGGTGCCGCGCGCAACATCGAGGACGGCGGCTCGCTGACCATCCTGGCCACCGCGCTGGTCGACACCGGCTCGCGCATGGACGAGGTGATCTTCGAGGAGTTCAAGGGCACCGGCAACATGGAGCTCAAGCTCGACCGCAAGCTCGCCGACAAGCGCATCTTCCCGGCTGTCGACGTCGACCCGTCGGGCACCCGCAAGGAGGAGATCCTCCTCAACGCGGAGGAGCTCGCCATCGTCTGGAAGCTGCGCCGGGTGCTGCACGCGCTCGACTCGCAGCAGGCGATCGAGCTGCTGCTCGACAAGATGAAGCAGACGAAGTCGAACGCCGAGTTCCTGATGCAGATCGCGAAGACGACCCCGTCGGGCAAGAACGACGACTGATTCCCCCGGCTCAGGCCGCAGGAGTCCGTCCGCGTCAGCACAGCCGCCCCCGCCGCACCCGCGGCGGGGGCGGCTGTGCGTCGTCCTGCCGGCATTGCGACCTTCGCCACATTGTGCATCCGGTCGAACCTTTGGCTTCCGGGCCGCGTTCCCGGGTAAAAGCCCAGGTGGACGCGGCGGGGCGCGCCGTACGAGTCCCGGGGTGCCCCTCCGGGCACGGGTCGGGACGGCCCCGCGGCCGTGGAACCCTGGGCGGCGTTCGCCCGTCTGTGTCAACAGGACCGCAGTCCGGAAGCGGGCCGCAGGGGACCGGTGACCGGATGGGGACTGAGGAGAGCATGAGCCAGGACAGCACGGGACGCGGACGCCGCGGCGCGGGCCGCCGCCGCAAACCCCCCAAGCGCCGCAGGGCCCTGGCCATCGCGGCGTGGACCGCCGCGGCCGTGGTGCTGCTGGGGGGCGCGGGCCTCGGCTACTTCTACTTCAAGTTCAACGGCAACCTGAAGACCGTCGACATCGACGCGGCCCTGGGCAAGGACCGCCCGCAGAACGTCGACAACGGCTCGATGGACATCCTCGTGCTCGGCTCGGACTCCCGCGACGGAGCCAATGGCGAGTACGGCAAGGACGACGGGGGATCCGCCCGCTCCGACACCGCGATGATCGTCCACCTGTACGAGGGCCACGAGAAGGCCAGCGTCATATCGATACCCCGCGACACCATGGCACCGCGCCCCGCCTGCGCCACGGCCAACGGCAAGACCGACCCCGGCGGTCAGCGCAGGCAGTTCAACGAGGCGTTCACCATCGGCGGGGCCTCCTGCGCGGTCAAGACGGTCGAGACGATGTCCGGCATCCGCATGGACCACTACCTCGAGGTCGACTTCACCGGCTTCAAGAAGATCATCGACGACCTCGGCGGCGTCGAGGTGACCACCACCAAGCCCATCAAGGACGGCGCGAGCCACCTCGACCTCCCGGCCGGCACGAACAAGCTCGACGGCGAGCAGGCCCTCGGTCTCGTCCGTACCCGCAAGAGCGTCGGCGACGGCGGCGACCTGGGCCGAATACAGCTCCAGCAGGCTTTCATCAAGGCCCTGATCAAGCAGGTCAAGGGCATCGGGCTGTTCGACAACCCCAAGAAGCTGCTCGACCTCGCCGACTCCGGGACCAAGGCGATCACCACGGACAAGGGGCTCGGCGACGTGAAGTCGCTCATGGCCTTCGCGCAGGGCCTCCAGGGCATCGACGCCCAGGACATGCAGATGATCACCCTGCCGGTCACCCCGGACCCGCGCGACGACGACCGCGTCGTCCCGCTCGCCAAGGAGTCCAAGCTGGTCTGGGACGCCCTGCTGGCCGACCGGCCGATCCCCGCCGAGGCCACCCAGAACTCGATGGGCGACAAGGGCTCCGCCGGCCAGATCGTGCGCTAGAGCCCCCGTTCGCACGGGTCGCCGCCGGTGCGGGCCGCCCCCGCCGCCGGCGCCGGCGTGGGTCCGCGCGCCGCGCGGAATAGATGCCGGACCCTCCCCGTTGAACCAGGCGTCCTCAGAATTTTGACAGGCAGCCCGGTCCTGGCAGACTGGTCTGTCGGCCCCGGTTCACGCAGCGCGCAATTCGGCTCCTGCGACCCGGCGCCCTCCCGATCTAGGAGACACCTTGAAGAGCGAGATCCACCCCCAGTACGTCGAGACCCAGGTCAGCTGCACCTGTGGCGCCGCGTTCACCACCCGTAGCACCCTCACCGAAGGCTCCATCCGAGCCGAGGTCTGCTCCGAGTGCCACCCGTTCTACACGGGCAAGCAGAAGATCCTCGACACCGGTGGCCGCGTGGCCCGCTTCGAGGCCCGCTTCGGCAACAAGGGTGCGGCCAAGAAGTAGCGCGACCCAGGCGCCGGTCTCCGGCCGCCCCCTGTCCACGCGGGGGCGGCCGGACCGGCGCCTTTGTCGTCGTTCCAGGCCCGTCAGAGTCACCCCGCAGTCCCTTCGCACTTTCACCCCAGGAGTCCCCCGATGTTCGAGGCGGTCGAGGAACTGATCGGCGAGCACGCCGATCTTGAGAAGAAGCTCGCCGACCCTTCGGTGCACTCGGATCAGGCCAACGCGCGCAAGCTGAACAAGCGCTACGCGGAACTGACCCCGATCGTCGCGACCTTCCGGGCGTGGAAGCAGTCGGCCGAGGACATCGAGACGGCCAAGGAGTTCGCGGCTGTCGACCCCGACTTCGCGGCCGAGGCCAAGGAACTGGCCGTGCAGCGCGAGGAGCTCACCGAGAAGCTCCGCCTGCTGCTGGTCCCGCGCGACCCCAGCGACGACAAGGACGTGCTCCTCGAGGTCAAGGCGGGCGCGGGCGGCGACGAGTCGGCCCTGTTCGCCGGCGACCTGCTGCGCATGTACCTGCGCTACGCCGAGCGCGTCGGCTGGAAGACCGAGATCATCGACGCCACCGAGTCCGAGCTCGGCGGCTACAAGGACGTCCAGGTCTCCGTCCGCACCAAGGGCGGCAACGGCGCCACCGAGCCCGGCCAGGGCGTGTGGGCCCGCCTGAAGTACGAGGGCGGCGTGCACCGCGTCCAGCGCGTTCCGGCCACCGAGTCCCAGGGACGCATCCACACCTCCGCCGCCGGCGTCCTCGTCACCCCGGAGGCCGAGGAGGTCGAGGTCGAGGTCAACATGAGCGACCTGCGCATCGACGTGTACCGCTCCTCCGGCCCCGGCGGCCAGTCCGTCAACACCACCGACTCGGCCGTGCGCATCACGCACCTGCCCACCGGTGTGGTCGCCTCCTGCCAGAACGAGAAGAGCCAGCTCCAGAACAAGGAGCAGGCCATGCGCATCCTGCGCTCGCGGCTCCTGGCCGCCGCCCAGGAGGCCGCCGAGCAGGAGGCTTCCGACGTGCGCCGCAGCCAGGTCCGCAGCGTGGACCGCTCCGAGAAGATCCGTACGTACAACTATCCGGAAAACCGGATCTCGGACCACCGGACCGGTTTCAAGGCGTACAACTTGGACCAGGTGCTCGACGGCGACCTCGACTCGGTCATCCAGGCCTGTGTCGACACCGACTCGGCCGCGAAGCTCGCGGCCGCGCACTGAGCCCGCCCGCGGACCGGACCCCGCACCACCACGCCCGCACCACCCCCCGTACGACAGCAGCCCGGAGGACCAGCGTGAACTTGCTGCTTGCCGAGGTGGCCCAGGCCACCCAGCGGCTGGCCGCCGCCGGCGTGCCCTCACCGCGCTTCGACGCGGAGGAGCTCGCGGCCTTCGTGCACGGCGTCAAGCGGGGGGAACTGCACCACGTCAAGGACGCGGACTTCGACGCCCGCTACTGGGAGGCCGTCGCCCGCCGCGAGGCGCGCGAGCCGCTCCAGCACATCACCGGCCGCGCCTTCTTCCGGTACCTGGAGCTCCAGGTCGGGCCCGGGGTCTTCGTGCCCCGGCCCGAGACCGAGTCGGTCGTCGACTGGGCCATACAGGCCGTCCGGGCGATGGACGTCGTCGAACCACTGATCGTCGACCTGTGCACGGGCTCCGGCGCCATCGCGCTGGCCATGGCGCAGGAGGTGCCGCGCTCGCGCGTGCACGCCGTCGAGCTGTCCGAGGACGCGCTGCGCTGGACCCGCAAGAACGCCGAGGACTCCCGGGTCACCGTCCACCAGGGGGACGCGCTGAGCGCCCTGCCCGAGCTGGACGGCCAGGTCGACCTGGTCATCTCCAATCCGCCGTACATCCCGCTGACCGAGTGGGAGTACGTCGCCCCCGAGGCCCGCGACCACGACCCCGAGATGGCGCTGTTCTCGGGCGAGGACGGCCTCGACACCATCCGCGGCATCGAGCGCACCGCGCACCGCCTGCTGCGGCCCGGCGGCATCGTCGTCATCGAGCACGCCGACACCCAGGGCGGCCAGGTGCCGTGGATCTTCGCCGAGGAGCGGGGCTGGGCCGACGCGGCCGACCACCCGGACCTGAACAACCGCCCGCGCTTCGCGACCGCCCGCAAGGCCATGCCGTGATCCGGGCCGCCTTCCCCAGTGACACCGCCACCACCCCCCTGCTGCACGAGGAGTCCCGCTGATGGCCCGGCGATACGACTGCAACGACGCGACGGACCGCAAGACGGGCCTGCGCGAAGCCGCATCCGCCGTGCGCCGCGGCGAGCTCGTCGTGCTGCCCACCGACACCCTGTACGGGATCGGCGCGGACGCCTTCAGCCCCGAGGCCGTCCACGAGCTGCTCGCCGCCAAGGGCCGCGGCCGCGGCATGCCCACCCCGGTGCTCATCGGCTCCCCGAACACGCTGCACGGCCTCGTCACGGACTTCTCCGAGCAGGCCTGGGAGCTCGTCGACGCCTTCTGGCCGGGCGCGCTGACGCTGGTCGCCAAGCACCAGCCGTCGCTGGCGTGGGACCTGGGGGACACCCAGGGCACCGTGGCCGTACGGATGCCGCTGCACCCCGTCGCGATCGAGCTGCTCACCGAGGTCGGCCCGATGGCCGTGTCCTCGGCGAACCTCACCGGTCACCCGGCGCCGGAGGACTGCGACGCCGCCCGCGAGATGCTCGGGGACTCGGTGTCCGTGTACCTCGACGGCGGCCCGACCCCCGGCATCCAGCCGTCCTCCATCGTCGACGTCACCGGCAAGGTCCCGGTGCTCCTGCGGGAAGGCGCCCTGACCGCCGACCAGCTGCGGGAGGTCGTACCCGACCTCGAGGTGGCCCCGTGAGCCCTGAGGGGCGTGGCATAGCGGGGGAACACCTCCGGGCGACCCCCCTCGGATGGAATCCGGGGGAGGTGACCGGAGGGGACACCTTCCGCATCCTCCACGTCAGCACCGGGAACGTGTGCCGCTCGCCCATCACCGAGCGGCTGACGCGGCACGCCCTCTCGCACCGCCTCGGGGGGATCGTCACCGGGGACCTGATCGTGGAGAGCGCCGGCACGTGGGGGCACGAGGGGGCCCCCATGGAGGCGAACGCGGCCGCGGTCCTCGCGGACTTCGGCGCCGACGCCTCCGGTTTCACCGGGCGGGAGCTGCTGGACGAGCACGTCATACGCGCCGACCTGGTGCTGACCGCCACCCGCGACCACCGGGCGCAGGTCATCTCGATGGGCCACTCGGCGGGGCTGCGCACCTTCACGCTGAAGGAGTTCACCCGGCTGGTCCGGGCGATAGATCCGGCCACCCTGCCACCGCTGGACGACGGGATGGTGGAACGGGCCCGGGCGCTCGTCCGCGCGGCCGCGGCGCTGCGCGGCTGGCTGCTGGCGCCCACGCCCGACGCGGACGAGGTGTACGACCCGTACGGGGCGCCGATCACCTTCTTCCGCTCGATCGGCGACGAGATCAACCAGGCGCTGGACCCGGTCGTCACGGCCCTGACGGGCGTGACGGCTTCGCGCTGACGGGCCTGACGGCTTCCGTCCGACGAGCCTGACCGCTTCGGAGTCCCGCGCGCCGGGGGCGGCTCGGGCGGCGGGAAACGGGTGGCGGGAATATCGTGGCCCTACCCGGTACACCCAGCGCGCGGGAGTCGTGCCATGACCGTCATCACCGAGCAGTCGGCGGAGCTCCTGCGCCGGCAGGACCCGCAGCTGGCCGACATCCTCGACGGGGAGCGCCTGCGCCAGGCCACCACCCTGCAGCTGAGCGCCGCCGAGAACTTCACCTCCGCCGCCGTGCTCGCCGCACTCGGCTCGCCGCTCGCCAACAAGTACGCCGAGGGCTATCCCGGCGCCCGCCACCACGGCGGCTGCGAGTACGCCGACCTGGCCGAGCGGGCCGCCGTGGAGCGGGCGACGGCGCTCTTCGGGGCCGAGCACGCCAACGTGCAGGCACACTCCGGCTCCTCCGCGGTCCTGGCCGCCTACGCCGCGCTGCTGCGGCCCGGGGACACGGTCCTGGCCATGGGGCTCCCGTACGGGGGGCACCTCACACACGGGTCGCCCGCCAACTTCTCCGGCCGCTGGTTCGACTTCGTCGGGTACGGGGTCGACCCGGCGACCGGCCTCATCGACTACGGGCAGGTGCAGCGGCTGGCGCGCGAACACCGGCCGAAAGCCATCGTCTGCGGGTCGATCTGCTACCCCCGTCACCCCGAGTACTCCGCCTTCCGGGAGATCGCCGACGAGGTCGGGGCCTTCCTGATCGCCGACGCCGCCCATCCGATCGGGCTGGTGGCCGGCGGGGCCGCGCCGAGCCCCGTCCCGTACGCCGACGTCGTGTGCGCGACCACCCACAAGGTGCTGCGCGGGCCGCGCGGCGGCATGCTCCTGTGCGGCGCCGAGTTCGCCGAGCGCGTCGACCGGGCGGTGTTCCCCTTCACGCAGGGCGGCGCCCAGATGCACACCATCGCCGCCAAGGCGGTCGCCTTCGGGGAGGCAGCGGGAACGGGCTTCACCACGTACGCCCACCGGGTCGTCGCCAACGCGCGGTCGCTGGCCGAGGCGCTGGGGGAGCACGGGCTGGCGATCACCACCGGCGGGACCGACACCCACCTGCTGTCCGCCGACCCGGCGCCGCTGGGCCTCGACGGCCCCGCCGCCCGCGCCCGGCTCGCGGCCGCCGGGATCGTGCTCGACACCTGCGCGCTGCCGTACGGGGAGCAGCGCGGGGTGCGGCTCGGGACGGCGGCGGTGACCACCCAGGGGATGGGTGAGGCGGAGATGGTCCGGATCGCGGCGCTGTGTGCCGCCGCACTGCGCGGGGAAGCCGCGCGAACGCGTTCCGAGGTCAACGAGCTGGCGTCAGCATTTCCCCCGTACGGGGCGTAATGCGGACAAGAGGGGTGTAGCGCAACCGGGATACCGCCCCCTCGCGTCCTCGGCACTGGTGACATCGCAGCTAATGTGTGGGGCTGAGATGGCCGGCGAAACATCTGGGGCAGCCCGTGCGTGAATATCTGCTGACGCTCTGCGTCACGGTCGCGGTGACCTACCTGCTGACCGGGCCCGTGCGGAAGTTCGCGATCGCGGCCGGGGCCATGCCGGAGATCCGTGCCCGCGACGTGCACCGGGAGCCCACACCGCGGCTGGGCGGCATCGCCATGTTCGGCGGACTGTGCGCGGGGCTGCTGGTCGCGGACCACCTGCGCAACCTCAACGGCGTCTTCGAGCTGTCGAACGAACCGCGGGCCCTGCTCTCCGGGGCGGCCCTGATCTGGCTGGTCGGCGTGCTCGACGACAAGTTCGAACTCGACGCCCTGATCAAGCTGGGCGCACAGATGATCTCCGCCGGCGTGATGGTGATCCAGGGTCTGACCATCCTGTGGATCCCGGTCCCGGGCATCGGCACGGTCTCCCTGACCCAGTGGCAGGGCAACCTGCTCACCGTGGCCCTCGTCGTGATCACCATCAACGCGGTGAACTTCGTGGACGGCCTCGACGGCCTCGCCGCCGGCATGGTGTGCATCGCGGCGGCGGCCTTCTTCCTCTACTCCTACCGCCTCTGGTTCGGCTACGGCATCGAGCAGGCCGCTCCCGCGACGCTCTTCGCCGCGATCCTGATGGGCATGTGCCTCGGCTTCCTGCCGCACAACATGCATCCGGCGCGCATCTTCATGGGCGACTCCGGATCGATGCTCATCGGCCTGGTGCTCGCCGCCTCCGCGATCTCCATCACCGGCCAGGTCGACCCCGACGCGATGGCCCTCTTCGCGGGCGGCGAGCGCAACGCCACCCGCGCGATGCTGCCGGTCTTCATCCCGCTGCTGCTGCCGCTGACGATCATCGCGATCCCGATGGCGGACCTGATCCTCGCCATCGTGCGGCGTACGTGGAAGGGCCAGTCCCCGTTCGCGGCCGACCGCGGACACCTGCACCACCGGCTGCTCGAACTCGGTCACTCCCACAGCCGCGCGGTCCTGATCATGTACTTCTGGTCGGGACTGATCGCCTTCGGCGCCGTCGCGTACTCGGTGCACTCCGGCTCGATGTGGATCGTGCTGGCCATCGCCGCGCTGAGCGCGCTCGGCCTGAGCCTGCTCCTGCTGCCGCGCTTCACGCCCCGGGCCCCGCGGTGGGCGGAGGGCCTGGTCCCGCCGCGCTACCGGCACGCGGGACGGCTGGCGGAGGCCGCGGCCGAAGCGGCCGCCTGGGACGCCACAGGCCGGGAGCCGGAACCCGTCAGGCCGATCGCGGCGGGCGTCTCCGGCGTCAACGGGGCGACCGCCGTGGGCCCCCGTTCGCGCTTCCCCGACCGGCGCAAGGCCGACTCCACTCGGTGAGGCTCAGGGGGCATGTCGGATATGAACCCCCTTTATCACGCAAGCCGCCCCGCTGTCCTGCACACACGCGCAGGGTCACTCTCATGTGTGACAGTGAGCACACCCTGCGGGTAAAGCTCTCATCAAATACTTTGTGATACCGTTCACTAAACCCGGCGACAGAGCCGAAGGACCGTAGTGCGACGGTCCATTGGCCCGAGGGCTTCTCTCGGACCGGGCTTACGCTCGTCCCGTACGAGTCCCTTGCCCCCCACCATCACGCGGAGCGAACCGCCATGCGGTCAGATGACGTCCGACTCCTCCTGCAAGCCGCCGTACCCACCGCTGCCGCCGGCGCTCTCGCCGCGGTGATCAGCGCGTTGGTCGTCGGTGGCAAGGGGGCGGTCGGGGCCGTTGTCGCGACGCTGGTAGTAATTCTGTTCATGGGCATCGGATTCGTCGTTCTGCAGCGCACGGCGAAATCGCTCCCGCACTTGTTCCAGGCCATGGGGCTCATGCTCTACGCGGCCCAGATCCTGCTGCTGTTCGTGTTTCTCGCCGCGTTCAAGAACACGACCCTGTTCCACCCCAAAGCCTTCGCGATCACGCTCGTCGCCACCACCCTCGTGTGGATCGGCGCACAGACGCGTGCTCACATGAAGGCCAAGATCCTTTACGTTGAACCGGACTCGACCAAGGGCGCCAAGCCCGAGAATCAGGGCCCGAAGTCGTGAAGGGTAGGGCCGGGATAAGTGGTCGTTCGAGATCCTGCTATCGTCCGGTGCCAACTGCGGCACTGCGGGCGCGGGCATCTGAGCTGACGCCTGTTCCATCGCGAGGCTCGATGCCTGACTGCCGCCCCACCATCCGAAACACCAGTCCAGTGCCGAACCGCGGCTGCTCGCCGCGCCGACACAACGAGGTTGCCGTACCTATGCGCCACGCTGAAGGAGCCCTGCGGTGAGTGCTGCTGACATGACGCTCGCCTTCGATATCAACTGTCATTTCGAAGACGGCACTGGCTGTGGCTTCCCGGCCCCGACCCTGTACTCGTTCCTGTTCAAGCCGATGTTCGGCGACGCGGACGGCCTGTACTTCAACAAGACGATGCTCCTGGCCCTGCTGGGCTCGGTCGTCATCGTCGCCTTCTTCTGGGCCGCGTTCCGGAAGCCGAAGGTCGTCCCGGGCAAGCTGCAGATGGTCGCCGAGGCGGGCTACGACTTCGTGCGCCGCGGCATCGTCTACGAGACGCTCGGCAAGAAGGAAGGCGAGAAGTACGTCCCCTTCATGGTCGCGACGTTCTTCTTCGTCTGGATCATGAACCTGTGGTCGATCGTGCCGCTCGCCCAGTTCCCGGTGACCGCGGTCATCGCGTACCCGGCGGGCCTGGCCCTGGTCGTCTACGTCATGTGGATGTCGGTGACCTTCAAGCGCCACGGTTTCGTGGGCGGCCTCAAGAACGTCACGGGTTACGACAAGTCCCTCGGCCCGATCCTGCCGATGGTCATGGTGATCGAGTTCTTCTCGAACGTCATCGTCCGCCCCTTCACCCACGCGGTCCGACTGTTCGCGAACATGTTCGCCGGTCACACCCTGCTGCTGCTGTTCACCATCGCCAGCTGGTACCTGCTGAACGGGATCGGCATCGCGTACGCCGGTGTCTCGTTCGTCATGGTCATCGTGATGACCGCGTTCGAGCTCTTCATCCAGGCTGTCCAGGCTTACGTCTTCGTGCTCCTGGCCTGCAGCTTCCTGCAGGGTGCGCTCGCCGAGCACCACTGAGCGAGTTCGCTCCGCAACCCCCCGAATCGTCCGGTGGCCAACCCCCACCGGTCCATGAAAGAGAAGGAAGAACTGGCATGTCCCAGACCCTTGCTGCCGTCGAAGGTTCCCTCAGCTCCGTCGGTTACGGTCTCGCGGCGATCGGCCCGGGCGTCGGCGTCGGCATCATCTTCGGTAACGGCACCCAGGCGCTTGCCCGTCAGCCTGAGGCTGCCGGTCTGATCCGCGCCAACCAGATCCTCGGCTTCGCCTTCTGTGAGGCGCTCGCCCTCATCGGCCTGGTCATGCCGTTCGTCTACTAAGACGAACCCCACGACTAGTCCGAATCGACGAAAGGCACTGATGTGAACCTCCTGGTTCTGGCGGCCGAGGAGCCTCAAAACCCCCTCATCCCGCCGATCCCCGAGCTCGTCATCGGTCTGATCGCCTTCGTCATCGTCTTCGGTTTCCTCGCGAAGAAGCTCCTCCCGAACATCAACAAGGTTCTGGACGAGCGCCGCGAGGCCATCGAGGGCGGTATCGAGAAGGCTGAGGCCGCTCAGACCGAGGCCCAGAGCGTGCTGGAGCAGTACAAGGCCCAGCTCGCCGAGGCCCGGCACGAGGCCGCGCGCCTGCGCCAGGATGCGCTGGAGCAGGGCACTGCGCTCAAGGAAGAACTGCGCGCAGAGGGCCAGCGGCAGCGTGAGGAGATCATCGCTGCCGGCCACACGCAGATCGAGGCCGACCGCAAGGCCGCCTCACACGCGCTGCGTCAGGACGTGGGCAAGCTCGCCACCGACCTGGCCGGCAAGCTCGTCGGCGAGTCCCTCGAGGACCACGCCCGGCAGAGCCGCACCATCGACCGTTTCCTCAGCGAGCTCGAGGAGAAGGCAGCGTCGAACGGGGCTGCCCGATGAACGGAGCGAGCCGCGAGGCACTGGCCTCCGCGCGCGAGCGTCTCGACGCGCTGACGGACAACACGTCCGTCGACGCGGCGAAGCTCGCCGGTGAGCTGGATGCCGTCACCACGCTGCTCGACCGTGAGGTCTCGCTGCGTCGGGTCATCACGGACCCGGCGCAGTCCGGCGAGGCCAAGGCCGAGCTGGCCGGGCGCCTGCTGAGCGGCCAGGTCGGCGGGGAGACCCTCGACCTGGTGTCCGGCATGGTCCGGTCCCGCTGGTCGCAGTCCCGCGACCTGGTGGACGCGCTGGAGGAGCTGGCGGCCACCGCCGAGCTCACCGCCGCCCAGCGGGCGGGCGCGCTCGACGACGTCGAGGACGAGGTCTTCCGCTTCGGCCGGATCGTCGCCTCGAGCACCGAGCTGCGCGCGGCGCTGACCGACCGTGCGGCCTCCGCCTCCGCCAAGAGCGAGCTGCTCCGCAGCCTGCTGGGCGGCAAGGCGAACGCCGGCACCGAGCGTCTCGTCACGCGACTTGTCACGCACCCGCGTGGACGTAGCCTGGAAGCGGGCCTCGAGTCCCTGTCCACGCTCGCCGCCGAGCGCCGCAACCGCATGGTCGCCACGGTGACCACCGCGGTTCCGCTCAGCGACGTGCAGAAGCAGCGTCTCGGCGCGGTCCTGGCCAAGCTGTACGGCCGCCAGATGCACCTGAACCTCGAAGTGGACCCCGAGGTCCTCGGCGGGATCGTGGTGCGGGTCGGCGACGAGGTCATCGACGGCACCATCGCGGACCGCCTCTCCGAGGCGACCCGCCGCATGGCCGGCTGACCATTCACCAATAGAACAACGCATTCCTAGCGGCCCGGTTGGGCCGTGCAGAACTTGCAGAAGATTCCTGGGGGTCGCCCCCAGACCCCTAAGAAGCTTCAGGCCCAACAAGGAGAGCAGGGAACCCAGATGGCGGAGCTCACGATCCGGCCGGAGGAGATCCGGGACGCACTGGAGAACTTTGTCCAGTCGTACCAGCCGGACGCGGCCTCGCGCGAGGAGGTCGGAACGGTCAGCGTTGCCGGCGACGGCATCGCGAAGGTGGAGGGTCTGCCCTCCGCCATGGCGAACGAACTGCTGAAGTTCGAGGACGGCACCCTCGGTCTCGCCCTCAACCTCGACGAGCGCGAGATCGGTGCGGTCGTCCTCGGCGAGTTCAGTGGTATCGAGGAGGGCCAGCCGGTGCAGCGCACCGGTGAGGTGCTCTCCGTAGGCGTCGGCGAGGGCTACCTCGGCCGCGTCGTCGACCCGCTCGGCAACCCGATCGACGGTCTCGGCGAGATCGCGACCGAAGGCCGTCGCGCCCTCGAACTGCAGGCCCCGGGCGTCATGATCCGCAAGTCGGTTCACGAGCCCATGCAGACCGGCTACAAGGCCATCGACGCCATGGTGCCCGTCGGCCGTGGCCAGCGTCAGCTGATCATCGGCGACCGTCAGACCGGCAAGACCGCTCTGGCCGTCGACACGATCATCAACCAGCGCGACAACTGGCGCTCCGGCGACGTGAACAAGCAGGTTCGCTGCATCTACGTCGCCATCGGCCAGAAGGGCTCGACCATCGCGTCGGTCCGCGGTGCCCTGGAAGACGCGGGCGCGCTGGAGTACACGACGATCGTCGCCGCCCCGGCGTCCGACCCGGCCGGCTTCAAGTACCTGGCGCCGTACACCGGTTCGGCCATCGGCCAGCACTGGATGTACGCCGGCAAGCACGTCCTGATCATCTTCGACGACCTGTCGAAGCAGGCCGACGCCTACCGCGCCGTGTCGCTGCTGCTGCGCCGTCCGCCGGGCCGCGAGGCCTACCCGGGCGACGTCTTCTACCTGCACTCCCGTCTGCTGGAGCGCTGCGCGAAGCTCTCCGACGACATGGGTGCCGGTTCGATGACCGGTCTGCCGATCGTCGAGACCAAGGCGAACGACGTGTCGGCGTTCATCCCGACCAACGTCATCTCCATCACCGACGGCCAGTGCTTCCTGGAGTCCGACCTGTTCAACGCGGGCCAGCGCCCGGCGCTGAACGTCGGCATCTCGGTCTCCCGCGTCGGTGGCTCCGCCCAGCACAAGGCGATGAAGCAGGTTTCCGGCCGTCTGCGCCTGGACCTCGCCCAGTACCGCGAGCTGGAGGCGTTCGCCGCCTTCGGTTCCGACCTGGACGCCGCTTCGAAGGCTTCGCTGGAGCGCGGCAAGCGTCTGGTCGAGCTGCTGAAGCAGGGCCAGTACCAGCCGATGCCCGTCGAGGAGCAGGTCGTCTCCGTCTGGGCCGGCACCACCGGCAAGATGGACGAGGTCCCGGTCAACGACATCCGTCGCTTCGAGTCGGAGCTGCTGGAGCACCTGCGCCGCGAGCGCAAGGACCTCCTCACCTCCATCGCCGACGGCGGCAAGATGTCGGACGACACCCTGACGTCGATCGCCGACGCCATCGCCGCCTTCAAGCAGCAGTTCGAGACCTCGGACGGCAAGCTTCTGGGCGAGGACGCGCCGGCCGTCAACGTCTCCAAGTGACGACGGAAGGGACCTGACTCATGGGAGCGCAGCTCCGGGTCTACAAGCGTCGCATCCGTGCCGTCACGGCGACCAAGAAGATCACCAAGGCGATGGAGATGATCGCCGCCTCGCGCATCGTCAAGGCGCAGCGCAAGGTGGCGGCATCGATGCCGTACGCGACCGAGCTCACCCGTGCGGTGACCGCGGTGGCGACCGGCTCGAACACCAAGCACGCCCTGACCACCGAGGTCGAGGCGCCGGTGCGTGCCGCGGTCCTGCTCATCACGAGCGACCGCGGTCTGGCCGGCGGCTACTCCTCCAATGCCATCAAGCAGGCGGAGCGGCTCACCGAGCGGCTGCGCGGCGAGGGCAAGGAGGTCGACACGTACATCGTCGGCCGTAAGGGTCTGGCCTACTTCGGCTTCCGCGAGCGCAAGGTCGCGGAGTCGTGGACCGGCTTCACCGACAGCCCGGCCTACTCCGACGCCAAGCGCGTCGCGGGTCCGCTGATCGAGGCCATCCAGACGGAGACGGCCGAGGGCGGCGTCGACGAGCTGCACATCATCTACACGGAATTCGTGTCGATGATGACGCAGAACGCGGTCGACGGCCGGATGCTGCCGCTCAGCCTCGACAAGGCTGTGGAGGAGAGCGGTACGAAGGGCGAGATCCTTCCGCTGTTCGACTTCGAGCCGTCGGCGGAGGACGTCCTCGACGCCCTTCTGCCGCGCTACGTCGAGAGCCGCATCTACAACGCACTGCTGCAGTCGGCCGCTTCCGAGCACGCCGCCCGCCGCCGCGCGATGAAGTCGGCGACCGACAACGCCGGAGACCTCATCAAGAGCCTCTCCCGGCTTGCCAACGCGGCCCGCCAGGCCGAAATCACCCAGGAAATCAGCGAGATCGTCGGTGGCGCGAGCGCCATGGCTGACGCGACCGCGGGGAGTGACAAGTAATGACGACCACTGTTGAGACGGCCGCCGCCACGGGCCGCGTCGCCCGGGTCATCGGCCCGGTCGTCGACGTGGAGTTCCCCGTCGACGCCATGCCCGAGATCTACAACGCGCTGAAGGTCCAGGTCGCCGACCCGGCCGAGGACGGCAAGCTGAAGACGCTGACCCTCGAAGTCGCCCAGCACCTGGGTGACGGCGTGGTCCGCACGATCTCCATGCAGCCCACCGACGGTCTGGTCCGCCAGGCCCCGGTGACCAACACGGGCGAGGGCATCACCGTCCCCGTCGGTGACTTCACCAAGGGCAAGGTGTTCAACACCCTCGGTGAGGTGCTGAACTACCCGGAGGAGAACGCCAACGTCACCGAGCGCTGGCCCATCCACCGCAAGGCGCCCCGCTTCGACGAGCTTGAGTCGAAGACCGAGATGTTCGAGACCGGCGTCAAGGTCATCGACCTTCTCACCCCGTACGTCAAGGGTGGAAAGATCGGTCTGTTCGGTGGTGCCGGTGTCGGCAAGACCGTTCTGATCCAGGAAATGATCTACCGCGTGGCCAACAACCACGACGGTGTGTCGGTCTTCGCGGGTGTCGGTGAGCGTACCCGTGAGGGCAACGACCTCATCGAGGAGATGGCCGAGTCCGGCGTCATCGACAAGACGGCCCTCGTCTTCGGCCAGATGGACGAGCCGCCGGGCACGCGTCTGCGCGTCGCCCTGGCCGGTCTGACCATGGCGGAGTACTTCCGCGATGTGCAGAAGCAGGACGTCCTGTTCTTCATCGACAACATCTTCCGGTACACCCAGGCGGGTTCCGAGGTGTCGACCCTGCTCGGCCGCATGCCCTCCGCGGTGGGTTACCAGCCGAACCTGGCCGACGAGATGGGTCTCCTCCAGGAGCGCATCACCTCGACCCGTGGTCACTCGATCACCTCGATGCAGGCGATCTACGTCCCCGCGGACGACCTGACCGACCCGGCGCCGGCGACCACCTTCGCCCACCTCGACGCGACGACGGTTCTCTCCCGTCCGATCTCCGAGAAGGGCATCTACCCGGCCGTGGACCCGCTGGACTCGACGTCCCGCATCCTCGACCCGCGGTACATCGCGGCGGACCACTACGCCACGGCGATGCGCGTCAAGGGGATCCTGCAGAAGTACAAGGACCTCCAGGACATCATCGCGATCCTCGGTATCGACGAGCTGGGCGAGGAGGACAAGCTCGTTGTCCACCGTGCCCGTCGCGTCGAGCGCTTCCTGTCGCAGAACACCCACGTCGCCAAGCAGTTCACCGGTGTCGACGGTTCGGACGTTCCGCTGGAGGAGTCGATCGTGGCGTTCAACGCGATCTGCGACGGCGACTACGACCACTTCCCCGAGCAGGCGTTCTTCCTGTGCGGTGGCATCGAGGACCTGAAGGCGAACGCCAAGGAGCTGGGCGTCTCCTGATCCGGCGCGCTCCGCGAAGAGCGCATCGGATCCCAAGGATCCACGGAGAGGGGCGGGTGTGTCCCGTCCCTCTCCCCACGCCCATTAGAATTCGACCCAACACCCGGCTTACCCGCCGGGTGGTGACCCGAGGAGCCACCTTGGCTGCTGAGCTGCACGTCGAGCTGGTCGCGGCGGACCGCAATGTCTGGTCCGGCGAGGCCACCCTTGTTGTCGCCCGCACCACGTCCGGCGACATCGGCGTCATGCCCGGTCACCAGCCGCTTCTCGGTGTGCTGGAATCGGGCCCTGTGACCATCCGCACCAGTGACGGCGCCACTGTCGTCGCCGCGGTGCACGGCGGTTTCATCTCGTTCGCGGACAACAAGCTGTCCCTGCTGGCCGAGATCGCCGAGCTCGCTGACGAGATCGACGTCCAGCGTGCGGAGCGGGCACTGGAGCGCGCGAAGTCGGAGGCCGACGCGGCCGCCGAGCGTCGCGCGGATGTCCGACTGCGCGCCGTAACGGGCTGAACGCCCGTCGGAGTTTGAAAGGCTGAGCCCCGGAGGGCGACTTCCGGGGCTCGGCAGACCTCAGCCGCGGTCCGTTCTGGAGCTTTCCAGACCGGGTCGCGGCTGAGGCGATGCAGGTCGTTTTTTCGCACGCGGTATTTCGATGAGCGAGGAGGTCGGTGAAGATGCTCCTCGCTCTGCTTGTGAGCGGCCTGGTCGTAGCCCTGGTGGTGATCGGGCTGTTTGTGTTCGGACTGCGCCGCAGACTCATCCAGCGGTCCGGCGGAACCTTCGACTGCAGCATGCGCTGGGGCGTGTCCGAGGAACCGGACGTCTCCGGCAAGGGCTGGGTGTACGGGGTCGCCCGCTACAGCGGCGACCGGATCGAGTGGTTCCGGGTGTTCAGCTACTCGCCGCGGCCGCGCCGGCTGCTGGAGCGCTCGTCCATCGAGGTGCTCGCCCGCCGCGCCCCCGAGGGCGAGGAGGAGCTGGCCCTGCTCTCCGACGCCGTCGTACTCGGCGCCCTCCACCGGGGGACGCGCCTGGAGCTGGCGATGAGCGACGACGCGCTGACCGGGTTCCTGGCCTGGCTGGAGGCGGCGCCGCCCGGGCAACGGGTGAATGTGGCCTGAATTCCGCTCCCGTTGTACGGGGGTCCCCCCGGACGGAGTCCGGGGGCGGGTGAACGTGGCCTGAGCGGGTCCGCGCACGACGTGGAGAAGCCGGGGAGAAGGGGGCGGACCCTTCTCCCCGGCTTCGTCTGTCACCGGTCGCGCTCAGTGCTGGTTACTGGAGACCGGTGTGGATCGCGTTGGCGAGCTCACCGTTGGTGGTGTCGCCGCTGAACTCCCAGAAGAAGGCTCCCCTCAGGCCCTGCTGCTTGGTCCAGCTCATCTTCGAGGCGACCGTGGCGGGGGTGTCGTAGCTCCACCAGTTGTTGCCGCACTTGGCGTAGGCCGTGCCGGCGATGGTGCCGGTGCTCGGGCAGGTGACCTTGAGGACCTTGTAGTCCTCGTTACCGGGCTCGTAGGTGCCCGGGGCCGGTCCGGTGGCGGTGCCGCCGGGCGTGGCCTGGGTGACGCCGGTCCAGCCGCGTCCGTAGAAGCCGATGCCGAGGTTGAGCTTCGAGCCCGGGATGCCCTTGCCCTTGAGCTTGGTGATCGCGGCCTCGGAGTTGAAGCCGTCCTGCGGGATGCCCGGGTAGGCGGTGAGGGGGGAGTGCGGGGCCGTCGGGCCCTGCGCCGCCCACGAGCCGAAGAAGTCGTACGTCATGACGTTGTAGAAGTCGACGTACTGGGCCGCGCCGCCGTAGTCGGCCGCGTCCAGCTTGCCGCCGTTGGAGCCGTCGGCGGAGATGGCGGCGGTGAGCAGGTTGTTCGCGCCGAACTTGGTGCGCATGGCCTGCATCATGGTCTTCAGGGAGGCGGCGCCGCTGGTGTCGCAGGTCAGGCCGCAGGCGTTCGGGTACTCCCAGTCGAGGTCGATGCCGTCGAAGACGTCGGCCCAGCGCGGGTCCTCCACCAGGTCGTAGCAGGACTGGGCGAAGGCGGCCGGGTTGGCGACGGCCTGGCCGAAGCCGCCGGACCAGGTCCAGCCGCCGAAGGACCACAGGATCTTGATGTGCGGGTACTGGGCCTTCAGCTTGCGCAGCTGGTTGAAGTTGCCGCGCAGCGGCTGGTCCCAGGTGTCGGCCTTGCCGTCGACGCTCTGGTCGGCGGTGTACGCCTTGTCGTAGTCCGCGTAGGCGTCACCGATGGTGCACTTGCCGCCCTGGACGTTGCCGAAGGCGTAGTTGATGTGGGTGATCTTCGCGGCGGAACCCGAGGTGACCAGGTTCTTCACGTGGTAGTTGCGCCCGTAGACGCCCCAGTTGGTGAAGTAGCCGAGCTTGACCTTGGTGCCGGCGCCCGGGTCGGTGCCACCGCCGCCGGGCGTGGTGACGGAGAGCGCGCCGGAGGAGGGGCCGGTCTGGTCGACGGTGTCGCGGGCGATCACCGTGTAGGCGTACGACGTGCCCTTGGTCAGGCCGGTGTCCGCGTAGCTGGTGCCGGTCACGGTGGCGACCTTGGTGCCGCCGCGGTAGACGTCGTAGTTCTTGACGCCCTTGTCGTCGGTGGCGGCCGTCCAGCTCAGGGTCAGCGAGGTCTCGGTGACGTTCGCGGCGGTGGGGGTGCCGGGAGCGGAGGGCGGGTTGTCGCCGGGCTGGGTGGTGCCGTCACAGGGGCCGCCGTTGATCTTGCAGCCGCTGGGGGCGCCCGTGCCGGAGCCGTTGAAGCCGAAGCTGATGCTGGCGCCGGGGGAGAGGGTGCCGTTCCAGCCGAGGTTCTTGCCCGTCCAGTGGGTGCCCGAGCTGGTGACGGTGGCGTCCCAGGCCGAGGTGACCGAGGTGCCGGCCGGGTAGTCCCACTCCACGGCCCAGCTGGTGAGGGTGGTGGTGCCGGTGTTCTTCACCGTCCACTTGCCCTCGAAGCCGGAGCCCCAGTCGGAGACCTTGGTGTACGTCGCGGTCGCGGCGGCGGCGGCCTGCGCCGGGCCGGCCAGCGCGACGAGCCCGCTGATCGGTACGGCGAGGGCGGCCACGACCGCAGCGACCCGGGTGAAGAACCGGGTGCGCCGGCTGCGGGGTGGGGATGCTGTGCTCAAGGGTGTTCCTCCGTAGGTCCGTCGGAGCCGTGGGGCCGGCTCCGACATGGGGGTGGGACCTGCGCCGCCCGTGAGCACGCTTTGTCATGCACGCTCACCACAGTGTTCCGGCGAGCGTAGAAAGGTCTGGACCAACCGTCAAGAGGTCCAGACCGGTGCTCCTAGATACCCAACTCCCCCGCGAGCACGGCGGCTTGGACCCTGCTGCGCAGATCCAGCTTCCCCAGCAGCCTGCTGACGTGCGTCTTCACCGTGGCCTCGGCCATCTCCAGCCGCACCGCGATCTCCGCGTTCGAGAGCCCCTCGCCCAGGCACCCCAGCACCTCCCGCTCCCGGCGCGTCAGCGAGGCCACCGCCGCCGCGGTCTCCGGCGGGGCCTGCGGCCGGCGCACCCGCGGGCACGCGAACTCGGCGATCAGCCGCCTGGTCACCGCCGGGGCGATCAGTCCCTCCCCGCGCGCGACCGTCCGTACCGCCTCGATCAGCTCGGCCGCGTCCGCGTTCTTCAGCAGGAAGCCGGCCGCCCCGGCCCGCAGCGCCCCGAAGACGTACTCGTCGAGGTCGAAGGTGGTCAGTACGAGGACGTCCGCCAGCCCCTCCGCGACCACCTGGCGCGTGGCCGACACCCCGTCGAGCCGGGGCATCTGGACGTCCATGAGGACCAGATCCGGCCGTAGTTCCCGGGCGAGGCGCACCGCCTCCTCCCCGTCGGCGGCCTCGCCCGCCACCTCGATGTCGCCCGCGCTGCGCAGGATCAGCACCAACCCGGCCCGTACCGCGCTCTGGTCCTCCGCCACCACCACCCGGATGGTCATGCCTCCACCGCCCTCTCCTCGGCGGGCAGGAACGCCCGCACCCGCCACACCGGGCCGGACCGGCCCGCCGTGAAGCGTCCGCCCAGCAGCTCCGCCCGTTCCCGCATGCCGATCAGCCCGGCCCCGGACCCGGGGGCGCGCGGGCCGGGCCGTTCCCCGTACGGGGAGTCCACGGCCACGCTCAGCTGCGCGCCCACGCGGGCCACCCGGACCGAGACCGTGCCCGGCGCCGCGTGCTTGAGCGCGTTCGTCAGCGACTCCTGCAGGATGCGGTAGGCCGCCAGCTCCACGGGAGCCGGCACGGCGCTCCCCTCCGGCCGGTCGTCGTGGAGGACGAAATCCAGCCCGCTTCCCGAACCGTTGGTGCGGGCCTGCCCGAGCAGGGCGTCCAGGGCCTCCAGCGAAGGGGTGGCGGCCGGCTCCTGCCCGGCCCCGGCGTCCCGCAGTAGTCCGATCAGACGGCGCATTTCGGCCAGTCCCTGGACGCTGTTCTCCCGGATCACACCGAGTGCCTCGCGGCTGGTGCCGGGCCGGTCGATGGAGAGCGCCGCGGTGGAGTGGATGGCGATGGCGGAGAGGTGGTTGGCCACCATGTCGTGCAGCTCCCGCGCCATCCGGGCACGCTCGGCCATCACCGCCTGGGTACGGTCCATCTCGGCCAGCAGCGCCGTCTGCTCGGCGCGCAGCCGGGCGGCCACGGCGGCCTCCCGCTGGTTGCGCAGGGTGGCCCCCGTCAGGGCCGGGGCGAAGCTGACGAGGCCGGTGACCACGCCGATCAGCAGGGCCTGTGGCGTACGCAGCCAGGCCACCGAGACGATGGTGACGGCCACGGTGATCAGGCCGGTGGAGACCGGGAGCCGCCGGGCCATGGCGGGCGATCCGTAGACCACGGCCGCGTACATCAGGTCGGTGAAGATCAGGACGGTGGCGAGGCTGCCCACCGTGAACTGGTCGGCGACGAGGCCGACGGTGCCGACGTTCAGCGCCACCCTGGGCGCGGAACGGCGCAGCAGCTCCATCGCTCCCAGGACCAGCAGCGGGACCAGGGCCGCCCAGCCGGGGAGGAAGTCCCGGCTGTCGGCCTGGTGCACGCCGAGCGACCAGAGCACGAGGCCCGCGACGACGCTGACCAGGGCGAGGAGCACGTCGTGGCGGTGGGGGCGGAGGCTTCTCGGGGTCACGCTCCCATCCAACACGGTGGGAGGGCCGCCGGCCTCGGCGCCGGGGCGGACGCCGGGTACATCGAAGGGTGCAGTGGTCTTTCGTCACCGCAGACGACGAACCGGGCCCGATCGGGCGGGACTCTGGGAGAGAACCCCCGAGAACCGAACCGAACGGAACGGAGAGACCCGTGATCGTCACCGTGATCATCGCCTGTGAAGTCGGCTTCTGGGTAGTGCTGGTGGCCGGGCTGTCCCTGCGCTACCTGGCGGGGCTGCCGCGGCTCGGGGCGGCCGTCCTGCTGTGCGAACCGGTGCTGGAACTCGTCCTGCTGGCCGTCACCGCCATCGACCTCAGGAACGGCGCCGTACCCGACTGGAAGCACGGCCTCGCGGCGCTGTACCTCGGCTACACCGTCGCCTACGGCCACTACACGGTGAAGTGGCTCGACGGACACGCCGCCCACCGGCTCGCGGGCGGCCCCGAGCCGGCCGGCGCCGGGTACGGGAAGGCGCGGGCCGTCCACGAGTGGAAGCTGTGGATCCGCACCGTCGTCGCCGTCGCCGTCGCGCTCGGCCTGCTCCAGGCCGCGATCTGGTACGTCGGCGACGCGGGCGATGTCAGCTCGCTGGAGGCGACGCAGTACGCCGCCCTGCGGGTGGCCGGGATCCACGCCCTGATCGCCGTCGCGTACACGGTCTGGCCGAAGAAGGCCCCGGCCGGGGCCGGCGAGCGCTACGGCCGGGTCGACGCCGAACGCTAGCGCCGCGGCCGGGAAGGCTTGCCGTGCCGGGCCCGGGTCTCCCGGCGGGTCAGCGTTCGCCGCCCGGCACCCACAGCACGTCCCCGATCTCCTTGTTGGCCACCCGGGCCAGGATGAACAGGAGGTCGGAGAGGCGGTTGAGGTAGGTGGCGGTCAGTGGGTTCATCACCTCGCCGTGCACCTCCAGCGCCGACCACGTCGAGCGCTCGGCCCGCCGGACGACCGTGCACGCCTGGTGCAGCAGGGCGGCGCCGGGGGTGCCGCCGGGCAGGATGAAGCTGCGCAGCTTCTCCACCTGCTCCAGGAAGAGGTCGCAGTCCGCCTCCAGCTTGTCGATGTAGAACTGCTCCACGCGCAGCGGCGGGTACTCCGGGTTCTCCACCACCGGGGTGCACAGGTCGGCGCCGACGTCGAAGAGGTCGTTCTGCACCCGGACCAGGACCTTCACGACCTCCTCGGGCAGCGCGCCCAGCGCGATCGCCGTCCCCAGGGCCGCGTTGGCCTCGTTGGCGTCGGCGTACGCGGAGATCCGCAGGTCGGTCTTGGCCGTACGGCTCATGTCGCCGAGGGCGGTCGTGCCCTTGTCGCCGGTACGGGTGTAGATGCGCGTGAGGTTCACCATGCCGCCAGCGTAGTGACGCCCCGCCGGAATCCGCACGCGGTGTCCCGCCGGCGGCCGGGCGCCGGTACCCCGAGCGGGGTGCGGAGCGAACTGGGGGGCTGCGCGGGGACGCTGGGCCGTACCGGTGTGATGTCCGTCAGCTGAGACGTGACGCGTGTTACTTCGCGGTCACACCGCACCGCCCAAACGCTAGTCTCCGCCGGAGAGGGCTACGTGACTGGGCCGTTTTGAGAACGAGGGGTGTGCAGTGGCTGGGAAGCTCGCCGTCATCGGTGCCGGACTGATGGGTTCCGGGATCGCTCAGGTCTCCGCTCAGGCGGGTTGGGACGTCGTACTGCGCGACGTCACCGAGGCCGCGCTGACCCGCGGTACCGACGGGATCAAGTCCTCGTACGACAAGTTCGTCTCCAAGGGCAAGCTGTCGGCCGAGGACGCGGAGGCCGCGCTCGCGCGCATCACCACCACCACCGACCTCGAAGCGGTCGCCGACGTGGACATCGTCGTCGAGGCCGCCTTCGAGAAGATCGAGATCAAGCACGAGATCTTCCGCGCGCTCGACAAGATCGTGCGCGAGGACACCATCCTCGCCTCCAACACCTCCGCCATCCCGATCACCAAGATCGCGGCGGTGACGGAGCGTCCGGAGCGCGTCGTCGGCGCCCACTTCTTCTCGCCCGTCCCGCTGATGCAGCTGTGCGAGCTCGTGCGCGGCTACAAGACGAGCGACGAAACCCTCGCCACCACACGGGCGTTCGCCGAGTCCGTCGGCAAGACCTGCATCGTCGTCAACCGCGACGTCGCCGGCTTCGTGACGACCCGTCTGATCTCCGCCCTGGTCGTCGAGGCCGCGAAACTGTACGAATCGGGCGTGGCGTCGGCCGAGGACATCGACATCGCCTGCAAGCTGGGCTTCGGCCACGCGATGGGCCCGCTGGCCACCGCCGACCTCACGGGCGTCGACATCCTGCTCCACGCCACGAGCAACATCTACACCGAGTCGCAGGACGAGAAGTTCGCGCCGCCGGAGCTGATGCGCCGGATGGTGGACGCCGGGGACATCGGCCGCAAGAGCGGTCAGGGCTTCTACAAGCACTGACCCGGCCGGGCCACTGAGCACCACCGTTCGAATGCCTTCACCCCACGGAGTGAATTAGGTATCGGTTCGCTCACGGTCGGCAACTTACCTGCCCGCGAGGCAGTCAGTTGCAGTGAGAGTTGCCGACCACGGACCAGTCGGACCATACGTACGCAGTACTGCCGGGAGTACACATGCACATCAGGGGCGACCACGCCGAACTCGCTGTCGGGGGCCGCCTCGACGTGCGGAGCGCGGCGGACGCCCGTACGGTCCTCCACTCCGCCCTCGACGACGGCCACGGCGACCTCGTGCTCGACCTCACCGGACTCGACTCCTGGGACGCCACCGGCCTCGGCGTGATCATGGGCGCCCACCGGAGGGCCGGCCGGACCGGACGCCGCCTCGTCCTGCGCGGGGTGCCGCCGCAGATGCAGCGGCTCCTCGTCGCCACCCGCCTCCACCGCATCCTCGCGATCGAGGGCGGCCTCGAAGCGGAGTCCCTGCCCCGGGTGTGATCCACCCGGCCGCCGTCGGGCCGCCGCCCGGCCGTCGATTTCCCGCGGAAACGTAACGGTCCGGTGGTGATGGCACCCCGGCGGTTCCGGCGCGACCGGCCACGGTCTAGGGTTCGGGCGGAAACCGGACCAGTGGCGACAGCGGCGTGTGCGACGGCCGGGCGGTACGACGGCGAGGCGCACGGCCCGCGATCGGGGGACTTGGTCATGGACCGTACACAGGGGCAGACGGCCGATCCGGCGGAGCAGCCGGGGAGCACCCCGGCCGCGCCCGCGCGGATCGTCACCCTCACCGCGGGGGACTTCTCCCTCACCGTCAATCCCGTCGACGGCAGCGAGATAGAACCGCACCGCCCCGGCGCCGACACCGGCCGCAGGCCCGCCAAGCGCGCAGCGGCGGCCCGCCGCGCCCGGGACGCGGGCGCACGGCCCCCCGCGCTGCCCGGCCAGCCCGTCCCCGGCCGGCTGCTCCCGGCCCGCGAGGAGGAGCGCGAGCGCCTCGTACGGCTGCTGGGCCGGGGCCGGTCCGTACGGCTGACCGGCCCCGCCGGATCCGGCCGCACCACCCTGCTCGACGCGGTCGCCACCGCGTGCGCGGACCTCGCGCCGGACGGCGTCGTACGGCTCAGCGGATACGGGCACCAGCAGCCCGCCGAACTGCTGCACGCGCTGTACGCGGCCGTGTACGAGGCCCCCGAGGACCGGCCCGACCGCATCGAGCTCCTCTCCCGGGTGCGGGACATAGGCGCCGTCGTCCTCCTCGACGACCTGGAGATGGGCGGCAGCGCCCTCGACGAACTGCTGCGCGCCACCCCCGAGTGCGCCTACCTGCTCGCCACCACCCCGGCCGCCCGGGCCCCCTCCGACGACTCGCACCTGGAAGAGGTCTTCCTCGCCGGCCTCGGCAAGACCGAATGCCTGGACCTGCTGGAGGCGCGCGTCGGCCGCCCGCTGACGGACGAGGAGACCGCCTGGGCGGCGGACCTGCGGTTCGCCTCCGAGGGTCTGCCGCTGCGCTTCGTCCAGGCCGCCGCGCTGCTGCGGCAGCGCGACGAGCTCAACCGCACCGACGAGGACGACGACGAGGAGGAGCCCGGCGTCTTCGAGGGACGCCCGCGCGACACCGTCGAGGTGCCCCTGCCCACGCTCGCCGAGGGCGCGGCCCCCGCCGAGCTGCTGGCCTCGCGGGTCAGCGAGTCCGCGCGCGCCGCCCTGCGGATCGCGTGCGCGCTGGGCGGGGAGCTGCCGCACCACGCGCACCTGCCGGCGCTGGTGGGGGACACCCACGCGGACACGGCCGTCGCGGAACTGCTGGCCTGCGGGCTGCTGACGCCCGTCGGGACGCGCTACCGGCTGGCCGCGGGGGTCGCGCGGCAGCTGGAGGACGTCGGGTACGGCGACACCGCCGCGGAGGAGGCCCGTACGGCCGCCCGGCACTACGCCTGGTGGACCGGGCACGCCTCGGTGACCCCCGAGCGCGTCGGGGACGAGGCGGAGGCGGTGCTCGCCGCACTGGCCGGCGCGGACGTCGTGGCGGCGGTGCTGCTGGCGCGCACGGCGGCCCCCGCGTTCGCGGCCTCGCTGCACTGGGAGGCGTGGGAGCGGGTGCTGCGCTCGGGCGCCGAGGCCGCGCGGAAGGCGGGGGAGGTCGCGGAACAGGCTTACTTCCATCACGAGCTGGGTGTGCTCGCACTGTGCGAGGGGCGCCTCGACCGGGCGCGGGCCGAGCTGGAGACCTCGATCGGGCTGCGGGGCGCGCTCGCGGACAAGCGGGGCACGGTCGCGGGACGACGGGCGCTGGCGCTGGTCGTGGACCGGGAGTCGGCGGAGGTGGCCGCCTCGCCGCCGCTGCGGCTGGAGGCACCGGCGGCCCTGCCGCCGGGCGCGGGTGCGGGCGCCGTGGCGGTCACGGCGGCCCTCCCGGCGGCGCTCCCGCCGGGCCCGGGAACGGGCGGCATGGCGGCTCCGGCGGCAGGCGCAGGCGCAGGTGTGGGTGCAGGTGTGGGTACGGGCGCGGGTACGGGTACGGGTACGGCCTCCGGTCCCGCGGCGGGTGCGGGCGGCGTGCCCGCTGAACGAACGGCGTGGCCGTCAGGAGGGAGACGACGATGGCGCCCAGGGTGATGGCCCACGTGCCGCCCGCCAGGGTCCGCTCCGCCGACTT